>JBMCLJ010000009.1:0-25429 GCA_048615375.1 Candidatus Dojkabacteria bacterium
AATTTTAAAAATACTAAAAATTTAAAAGTTGTGCAAAAGTGCCAAAGTTCAGTAATTCCATAATTTAATTATACCAGTTATCGGCCATAATAGTCATGTACATATTTACTGGTATTGTCTATAAGGGAGAACAAATGACAAAGGGTTGTATTATTTAATGAGAAAATGCTATTTTGCTTTAATTAAAATTTTAATTAACCTCAAGCCACAAACACTTGCCTCATAATGTTTAAAAGAAAAAGCAAAACGATCGCTTTAATACTAATACTACTTACTCTCTCACTCGCTATTGTTGCAGTCTATCTTGCAGTCTCACTTCAAAACCGAGAACAAGTAACACCAACAGACAGTGACGCATCATCTAAATCAAACGATTGTGATGCTGAATTCTCAAGTGGTCCGTATGCATATGGTAATAATAAAACGGGAAGGATAACAATAGTTAATTGCTCACATAACACTCTTTCTGGTTCATGTAAAGTATTACAACATCACTGTGATGATAAAGATGGAGATGATGGCAAAAGCGGTCAGTGCAGCAGTGATCCTAGTACATCATCAAAAAGTTATAGTATCCCATCGGGCCATGAAGATACGTTATCAGTAGACTGTGATCCTGGAGATTGTGGTTCATGTCAGGCAGATATTGAGTGTGTAGTTAATGGAAAAACGTACACTGATGGTATATTCAAGTCCTCTGGTAAAGACTGTAGAGAATGTAAGGATTCTAAAAAATGTGAAGGCAATGATAAGGTGAAACGCGACTGTGATGGGAATGAAATAAGCAGAGAAAAGAATCATAAAGACTGTATACAGGAATGTAATGAGACAGAGCAATGTGAAGGGAACAACTGGGTAAAGCGTGATTGTAATAACAATGTTGTGAGCGTTGTGGAAAACGACCCGCGTTGTGTATGCAATGAATCAGCAGCATGTGAAGGTACAGACTGGGTAGTTAGAGATTGTAATGGTAATGAAAAAAGCAGAGCGGTAAAAGATCCACGTTGCTATGATCCTCCAGTATGTGACTCAATGACAGTAGATGGAGGCAAATCGAAAAAACTTAAGCCCGGACAGTCCGCTACTGTAAACATTAGTGTTTCAAAACCAACAGTAAATAATGGTGTACTGGCTTACTACAATCAAGATAATTTATATGGACCAAATAATCCAAAACCAGCAGGTCTTTCTCCAGCAAACAGTCCACTACAAGTTGTAACAGAAGATAATGGATTAAAGAAAACTAATCATCCTTTTACAGGTAATGTTAGTAACCAAAAATTAACCGTTAGTTTTACTGTTACCTATGATCAGTTATTCAATAACACCAAGGATCTCAATACAGGCAGCGAGATAAAAAAAATTCAGGCAAACGCCTACGCGGGTGGTGCTCCTCGGTCAGATGCGTGTGTAATATACTTCGAAAAATTACCTCCGGATCCCACAGATACTCCTGTCACAATAACCGATACTCCTGTCACAATAACCGATACTCCTGTCACAATAACCGATACTCCAGTGACAATATCCGATACACCAATCACACCATCGGCTACAGAAAAACCTACCGGTCAATTAATTATTGAAAAAAAAGCTAATCCTACTATTGTAGATCCTGAGGCAATTGTTGATTATGAAATCAAAGTAACTAATAACTCAACAATCGCGCAGGATGTGTACAAGGTTGTCGACGAGTATAACCCAGCGATGGGCTACGTGTCTGGAACAGCCGTGTATGATGGTCCAGGAGATCCGGAACCAGAACCCGAGGTTGAGGGTACGACACTTGTCTGGGATTTTAGTGCAAGCCCGATACCATTAGACTCAGGAGAGTACTTTACGATAGCATATAAAATGAAAGCACCTGAGGTAGAAGGTACATATCCAAATATAGCGATACTATACGATGTAGATGATGAAGAAATTGATGAAGATGACGCGGTGATTGAAATTGACGATGAATCGCCAGACACAGAGATACCCGCTGAATGGATAATGATTCTGTCTGGTACTGCATTCTTTATACTGTTGCCGGCGACTTTAAGAAGAGTACGTATGAACTTGTTGGTGAAAGCAACTGAAACAGGAGGGGGAGATAGCCGTAGAGGGTTTGATCTTCTCTCTAAAGTCGATCTAATTACTGAAAAACTTCGTGGGAAAAGGTAAATTGAATTATTTATTTTAAATAGTAACAATATACTTTGACTATAGAAATACCATACTGTCTGAGAAAGAATTATCTGGTATAGTACGGTATAGTCATAATGATCCCTGAATACGTTAAGCAAGTAGCGAAGATGCTGAAAGATAATCAGTATAACGCGTGGCTGGTAGGCGGGTCAGTACGTGATATGCTTCTCGGCAGAAAACCAAAAGATTACGATATTACAACTGACGCTGAGCCTGATCGGCTCGCCAGGATTTTCCCTAAAAGTATACTTACAGGAGCGAGATTCGGTACAGTAACAGTAATCCAGGAAGATGAATTTGGAGAGTCACATGATGTTGAAGTAACAACATTTCGGAGTGAAAAGGATTATGTCGGCGGTCGCTGGCCTTCACATGTAGAATTCAGTACACATGTCATAGACGACTTGAAACGCAGGGATTTTACTATCAATGCAATGGCAATAGATTTAACCGGTTCCCCTGGAATACTGGACTCTGTAGAAGAATACTTAAAAAAAGTAACTAAAATTCCGAATTTTCCGCATGAAAATATTATGCTTCTCGACCCCTTTGACGGGCAAGCTGATCTTGTTGCGCGACTTATACGTGCTGTCGGCGATCCTGAAGAGCGGTTTCAGGAAGATGGGCTGAGAGCCTTACGAGCTTGTCGCATTGCTTCCGTTCTGGGATTTGAGATTGAAGCGTATACATTTGCCGCTATAAAAACAACATTACAAGTCGCAGCTATGGTGAGTGTAGAACGGGTTCGTGCTGAACTGGAAAGACTTATCTACGAGAGCCCGCAACCTTCTCGAGGCATCGACCTTATGAGAGAGAGCGGATTACTTGAACTGTTCCTGCCGGAGTTGCTTGAAGGGTATAGGCTCGAACAGAATAAATATCATGTCGACGATGTCTATACACATTCGCTGAAGACGCTTGATATCGCCCCGGACGAAGTGAAATTTGCGGCATTATTTCATGACATAGGCAAGCCAAGGACTAAGCAAGGTGAGCATTTTTACAGTCATGACCGTGTTGGTGCTGAGATGACCCGAGAAATACTGAGTCGTTTAAAATTCCCCAGAAGTTTTATAGAAGAAACTGCAGCCCTTGTACGCTGGCATATGTTTTATTTACCATCAACTGGAAGTGAACGAAACAAAGAAGAGCCAATCGAACTACAGAAAAAATCCAGAAATGCAGCATTCAAGACTGGATTGTCAGACGCAGCAATCCGACGAATGATTCGTAGAGTAGGGGGGCATGAGCAAATGGATAAACTCATTACATTACGCATAGCTGACGCGACAGCAAACCCCAAATCTTCATTTGACCCGAATGAAATTCAGACTCTTGCAGATAGAGTAGCCAGGATCCGTGAAGAAGAAAGTGCATTGCACATTTCCGATCTGAAAGTAAATGGTCATGATCTCCAGCAGATCGGTATCCCGCAAGGTCCCAGGATACGGGAAACACTTGAATATCTTCTTGAAATAGTTACTGACGATATCACGCTCAATGAAAGAGAAGTCCTCCTTGACCTCGCAAAACGAAAGTCGGGAGTTGTATAATCCCTGAGTTTAACTTGCTGATCAGGGATAAGTTGAATGTCAGTATTGTATTAGACATCTATACATTATTTATATATAATCATTCACTTTTGACTGACATTACGTTAATGTCAGCTAAATTATTACAAAGAACAATACTTATGACACTTCGTACAAAGTGGAAGGCTGCCCCCTTTATGGTCCACATACAAAAAATATGCACCTTATGTATACTAGCCGCCTTAGCTTTTAGCTCTGTGCATCTCGCGCCAGGATTCCAGGCACAAGCGACTTTTCACTCAGACGAAGCAAAGACGGTAGAAGAACGTGATGAGCTGCCAGATCCACATGAAACTGACGAACCAGAACAAGAACTCGATGCCGATAGCAGTGAACCTGAAAACGAGGCGTCTGATGAAAACGAAATAACGGAACAGGAAGAATCTGATAAAAAAGAAGAAAAAGGCGGGAAAACAATAAAAGAGGACGCAAAAGAAACAAATTCCAGCGATACAGGTGATAAAGAAGTGAAAAGTATAAAGGATCAGGTTTCTATGCAGGGCAAGAAACAGAAAATTCATACTATTAAATCAAATACTCGATATACCTATTCACTCAACGAAAGAGTCTCAATTCAATTCCATACATTACAAGACATAGAATCCCCTTACCTGACTATTGAAGAAACCAGTGTTGAGGTTAATAAGAAAAAAGTCACCGGTTACGCTTTTGAAACCAATATGAAGAATAAAACCTTTTCATATGATTTGACATTACCAAAGAGTCAGAATTCTGAACACGCGGAAGTGCATTACAGCGAGGATGGTGAAGTGTTTACTAAAGTCAAAAATACTAAGGAAGAGGGTGATTCTGTTACTATAAAAAATCTTGATCATTTTACAATATTTGTTGTTACAACACCTGACCCAGTGCAGGCAGACTGTACAGGAGCCGGAATTGGGATCGTTGGATCTGATTCTTGTTATAACACAATACAGGAAGCGGTTGATAATGCTGCCGAAGGTGATACGATTGAAGTACAGGCTGGAACTTATAACGAAACTGTTTTAATTTCTACAAATAACATTATTTTGCGTGGTAATGGTGGCGATGCGAATGTAGCGGGCGCTGATGGATCAGTTATTATCGATGGATCAGGCATTACATCAGGACCTAACGGCCGTCCCAGCGCAATCTCGTTTACCGAAGGAGTATCAGGAGTAACGATTGAAGGTTTTCACATTCGTAATTTCCGCGATACTGTAACCAACAGCCCTGGTCGTGGTGCTGGAATTGATTCTTGGGATGTTAATACCTCGAATATCACTATCACTAATAATACGTTTACGAATATTGACTGGGCTGCTGTATTTACAGGGAGCAATGACGGCGCGACAGGCACTGATGGCTGGGTGGTAACACAAAACGATGTACAGATGGGGACGTGGTCACCGAATAATAATGTCTACGGTATAGAAATGACCAATGCCACAAATGCAGTGGTTGCAGAAAACATGGTTTCAGGAGGATATCAGGGGGTGCTGATCAGTTCACAAAACGCTGCAGTGCAAAATGTCGAGGTGAGAAATAATGCTATCAGTGAAACAGAAGTATCAAATATTTATGTATATGGAGACAATGTAACAGATGTCGCGATTGAAGATAATACGTTTGGCGAAGCTCCATTTAATGACTGGATGTACGCCGGTGGAGTTACCACCGACAACAATACATGGATTGTAGGTGGTTCTACTGGATACACAACTCCCAATCAGGCGATTAACCATGCAAGAGATGGAGATACAATTTTAGTAACTCCCGGAACGTATACAAACCCAGCTGATCCGGATGTATTTATCAATAAATCAGTTGATTTGACGTGTGAATATGGTGCAATCATCGAAGGCACGGGTAATGGTACAGGTATCAGGATTCAGGCCGATAATGTCACGGTAAGCGGATGTAGTATAACTGACTTTCTGTATGGAATTATTGTTTCGAGTAATGTAGCCAATCCGGATACTATCCGCGTTCAAAATTCAAGAATTTACGATAATGCAAGTCTCGGTATAAGAAATGACTCGACTCTGGGTGGAAATGTAGACGCGCGAGGTAACTGGTGGGGTTCTCCAACCGGACCTAATGATACGCAGGCGGGTGATGGCAGTATCCCTGATACTAATCCTGCTGGAACAGGAAATGGTGTACGAGGAATGATAACTTATGAAGGCTGGATGGGCGGACCAATACCAGCTCCTGAAAACCTCGGCTTTAATGTTCCTGCAGGTGATTACGCTACTCCTCGACCTGATGTTGAAGTAACCTGTGGAGGTTATGTGAACCAAAATCTGATTTCCCATCACTGGACTTCAGTCACCGGAGCTGTTCGTTATCAACGACAATGGCAATATCCAGGCAGCTCAACATGGCAGGGTGCTGAGAATTGGACAACACCATACTCAAATTACCGGACACTGGGAGGAAACCCTGGAGTTGAAGGAGAATGGACATTTCGTGTCCGTGCTCAAGACGCGGATGGTAACTGGAGCGGATGGAGTGATACCTGTCTGCTCAACTATGACCGAACTGCGCCAGAGCCAGTTCAAATGACAGCGCTTTACCAGGGACATGACGCTGCTTCCCGTCAAGAAGTACTTACCTGTACAACTGATTCAACAGGTTACACGACCGATACGAGAATAACTATTGACTGGGAACCAAGCACAGATCCAAACATAGATTTCTACTGGTTGGGAACAAAGACCAATCCAAGACATGCACGGGTACAACACCCAACAACTGAATATCTTGGAAATATGTCTCCTGGCAGAAATCCTTACTGGTATACCATTATTGCTGTAGACAAAGCGGGAAATGAAAGCGCTCTTACTTCTGTTGACGCTGATACTGATAAATCTACAGTCTCTGAAGCGTGTGGCAACCTGATTCTGGATACAGAAGATCCTGAAGCACCTGTCTGGACAAATCCTACCGCTCCTGTGTTTGTAACCCGACTGGGTGACGGCGCTCAGGAAGGTAGAGTAAATATGACCTTTCAGGGAAGTCCTTCGACTGATGTTGCGTTCTACGAATACCAGTATCGATCAGCAGATCTCAATGGTGCTAATCCTTCCAGTAATATCATGCGAATGAACGGCGCGAGCTGTAATGCGGGAAACATCTGTATTTGGACCCCAATGTTTAATGATGGGAGAAGGAATATTCACAGAGTGCGTGCTGTTGATAATGCGGGCAATAGAAGCGAGTGGTCAAATTATACCAATTTGAATGAAACTGAATTTTCCAATGTCAATCCTGACGACTTTTACTACGATGATTATGTGAATGGAACTGGGGTATTTACCACAGCTAACGGCTATGTGCAGGCTCGTGGAGGATTTGGAGTTCGTGAACAGATCTCACCGGAATCTACTATTACGAGTACAGCACCTGCATCACCAGTACAAACATCGACTATTGCTCTCGAGTATACTTCAAACGATGTTGACACAGCAGTAAAAGAGGTCCGCCTCTATGTTTCTTACGATGGCGGAGGTTACAGTCAGGTAGATGCTTCAACAGAAACAGAAGGTACATTTAACTACGCAATGGATCAAGGTGACGGAGAATATTGCTTCCATACAAGGGCAGAAGACATTGCTGACGATCTTATTCTTGATAATGGTACTGGAAATATTGAACCGGCTAAAGCATGTGCATATGAAGTTACTCTTGACACAACCGCTCCAGTTGTTTCTATTGGCAGTGGTAATAATGGAGCCGATGGAACCCGGGAAAACAGCGCGTCACTACCTGAGCCTCGTGATAACGAACCTCAGAACTCAGGTCCAGCACATGGAAGTACAGTAAATGGTACCGTTTCAGTACATGGAACTGCTACCGATGAAAACATGTATCGATATCACTTCAGGATTATTGCCGATGGAGAAACAGAGGCGGGAAAAAATGCAGGGACGAACGGATTTAACCAGGGAGGATATGTTTATACAGAAGTTGTGTACTCTGACTTAGGCCCTGATGGTCAGATTGATTTTGATAACAATACTGACGGAATACAGGGACTGGATACTACATTGCTTGAAGATGGATGCTACTGGATGATTATTGGCGCAAGAGATGAAGCGAATAACCGTTCTGACAGTAATCGGGATAGAGATCCAAGAGTACGAATCTGTATTGATAATACCCCTCCAATGCTTACACTTACTCCAATTACTATCCCTGAAGGAGAAGAAATTCCTGATTTCGTAGAGTTCATAGACTCTGTGAGTGGAAATGATGGTAATGAACCGGTCTGTACCTTTGACCCTGCAAATCCTTCCAACACAGTCGCTCAGCCTGAAGCTGAGCAGGTATATGAAGTGGTCTGTACTGTTTCTGATACTGTCGGAAACAGCGTAGAAGAACGGACTACCTTAACAATTGAGAATAATATTCCGTCAGTAACCATTATTGATGCAGGGAATAACCTCAATACTGATGTCATTAATGGTAATCCTGACTTCACCTACGAATGGGGAGGTGATTGCGCGGGTACTGGAAGTACTGTCAATAAAGCTACTGAGCCAGGTAGTTATACGTGTACCGTGACAGTTCGTGATAGCGACGGTGACACAGCAACTGACAGTATTTCTTACACCATAGCACCAGCGCCAGGTAACGATGATGATGGGCAGGATGATAATGATACTCCTCAGAATTCCGGTGGTAGTAATCCCGATAACAATGATTCAGGAACTGGAAGTGGAAATACAATAGATTCCGGTTTCATTGGAGGAATTGGCAATGACTTTCCTCTCGCGCAGAACGACACAGTAACCCTTCCTGCACCTGATGAAGATGAAGAGGAGACAGAAGAAGACGAGGAAGGAGAGATTCTCGGTATTGAGACTCGAGTTGAATTAATTGATAATTATTATGAAATTGAAGCGGAGCAGGGGACTGAAATATCTCTTGATGGAGGAAATGGTCTGTGTGAACAGTTTCATAATCTGAGTTTCCGAACCAAAAACAACATTGATGGACGAGTATATATTCTCGACTATGATCCGGAAAAGTACGAAAACAGACCATATGAAGATGCGAGGTACGCGTTCGATGTCTGTGAAGTAAAGCTGGAGAATATGAGCTTTGAAGATATTGAAGATGTCGAATTACGTTCGAAGTATACCGAGAACTGGCTTGGAGAAATTGAGTACGAAGATGGAGATTTGCGATTATTTACAGCAAATACGACCGAAGAAAAACTGGACACGAAAGTATCAATTTCTAAAGTTGAAGATATCAGAGTTGACGGTAAAGAGTATGATGTAGTTGAATCTAAAATGGATGCGTTGCCTGTGGTATTTGCGATTGCGCCTGTAGAACTCTCAAGCGCAGAAGCCGCGTCAAGCTTCCCCTGGTGGGTTATCCTGCTTATTATCGCGGCGATACTTCTTCTCGCGTTGATTTACTTCCTTACAAGGAAGAAGGATACGAAGGAAGAGACCAGGTATTAAACACTCACACTCGTAGAGCGCTATTACCCCCTGTTTGAGGGGGTATATTTTTTATATGAGTAATTCTTCAATATTCCTTTCTCCGTACTTTTATACTATCCTACTCCTGTGGCAGTAGATCTTGTAAAAGAACTTAATACCCGGCAGGCGGAGGCTGTACTGCATGAAGGTTCGCCTTTGCTGATACTTGCAGGTGCCGGTTCGGGCAAGACCAAGGTGCTTACGCACCGGATGGCTCACCTCGTCCTTAATCGTGATATAGCTCCCCAACGGATACTTGGCGTCACCTTTACGAACAAGGCCGCTAAAGAAATGCGATCACGCATCGAGCGACTTGTTGGGGGGAAGACTGACTTCTCATTCCTCGGCACATTCCATAGTATCTGTGTTCGAATACTGAAAGTAGATGGCGAACACGTTGGTCTTGAGCCTACCTTCACTATCTATGATACAACTGACCAGAAAGACATGGTCAAAGAAGCGATGAAATCGCTCAACATGGATATCAGGGAAATAAACCCCAATGGTATACATTGGGCTATCTCCAGCGCAAAAAACGATCTTATCGACCATAAAAAGTATGGTAATCTTGTTGGAGACTTATTTACTGAACAAGTGGCTCGAGTATATCCCGTCTATCAGGAACTGCTCCAGGAGCGCAACGCGGTGGACTTTGATGATTTAATCATGAAGACAATCAAGTTATTTGAAACCAATGAAGAAATTAAAAAGAAGTATATTGACCGCTTTGATGAAATTCTTGTCGACGAATATCAGGATACAAACCCCGCTCAATACCGCCTGATTAAACTACTTGCCCAGGACAAGCAGAATATTGGTGTGGTTGGAGATGAAGATCAGTCAATTTACGGGTGGCGAGGTGCAGATATCAAGAATATTCTCTCCTTTGAAAAAGATTTTACAACACCAAAAGTTATTAAGCTTGAACAAAACTACCGTTCTACACAGAAAATTCTTGACGCGGCTCACTTTGTAATACATAAAAATACCGAGCGTCGGGAAAAAAAACTCTGGTCGGATAAAAAAGAAGGACCTGATATCAAGCTGTACCAGGCTCAGACAGAAGCTGACGAAGCAAGGTTTATTACCGCAACGATTAAAAAGATGGTAAAAAAAGGTTATCCCGAAGAAAATCTCCATGATGTCGCGGTGCTGTACCGCGCGAATGCGCAAAGTCGTGCCATTGAAGAACAATTCCTTCGCGCTAAAATTCCTTACAAACTGGTTGGGGGGCAACGATTCTACGACAGGAAAGAAATCAAGGATGTACTAGCGTATTTACGTATCTTCTATAACCCCGCTGATTCGCTTTCACTTATGCGAATTATTAATACTCCCGCTCGAGGTATAGGCCCGAAAACGATTACAGATTTAATCGAAACATCAAAGAATCTGAATATCCCGATTGTTGATTTACTATCAAACCTGGCATTGCTTTTTGAATTTAAAGATGAAATTGACGATTATGAGAAAAAACAGCGAGAGAAACACACTCCAGGAAATGAAGTAGGATTGCTCAATGAAGACTCACATGAGGATATTGATGAATTTGTCGGATCACTTGCTGAATTCCGACAGACCCTTAAAGATTCTAAACTGCTCACCAACCGCCCGGTAATTAATGTCGGGCTTAAACTTAAACAAATTCGAGAGGATACCCTCGAATCGAATGTTACAGAATTTATAAAGTACGTCCTTGAAGAAATGGACTACCTGGCACACATAAATGACAATACAAAAGAAGGTGAATCACGACTGGAAAATATTAAAGAATTCTTAAGTGTCTCTGAAAAATACAATAGTCTCGGACTGGATGAAGGCCTCGCGAAACTTATAGAGGACGTTAGTTTGATAGAGGATATTCAGGAGCGGGAAGATGAGAAAGGTAAAAAGGCTGCCGTTAATCTTATGACGATGCACGCGGCGAAAGGGCTGGAATTTGACACAGTATTTGTTGGAGGAATGGAGGAAAACATTTTTCCTCACTCCAGAACATTAACTGATCCGAAGGAAATGGAAGAAGAACGTCGGCTGGCGTATGTCGCCATTACAAGGGCGAAGAATAACCTCTATCTTCTGTACGCTGTTGCAAGGAATTACTTTGGTTCCTACCAGTCTAATCCTGTATCCCGGTTTATCGGTGATATTCCAGAATACTTACTTGAAGTTGAGCGTGGCTATGAACCTGTGCCTGAGCCTTCACGAGCGTCGGAGCCCTATTCAGATGTTGAAGAGGTTGAGGCGGCATACATTGATGTAGGTGATATGGTCTATCACGAACAATTTGGGGAAGGAAAAGTAAAAGACATTGAATATGATATGATAACTATAGATTTTATTGACAAAGGTACTACTAAATTAATGGCTCAATTTGCAAAATTGAAGAAAATATAACGTATAACTGCTTTTTGAATATAAATATAGGATAATTCCCGTATACTATAATGAATCAATCAGCACCTACCTATTCTCCTCAAACCCCTGCTACTTACCAGACAGGAGCGTATACGCCTCCAGAGAACTACATACAACCTCAAAAAAAGAACAATAAACCACTTATTGTGACCTTGTCTATTATTGGAGGAATCTTATTGATCCTTTTGTTGATCTGTGGGTCGTGTATTGGTTTATTCGCGTATGTAATTGCTACTACCGAACCAGAAACACCTCAGCTTGTGGACGTGAATGGGAATGAGCTCACAAACGGTGACTCTAATGATGAAGACCAGATATTCTACCTGAAGGATTATATTGAATATGATGGTGTGATATTTTCAGCTCGGAGCGTGGTAGATCCCGTTACCAAAACCTATGGTTCTGCCAGTAACGGGAATCTATATATTGGTATTGAAGTGTACATCAAGAATGCTGATAGTTACTTTGTATATCCGTCAGCCATGGACTTCTCGGTAAAAAATGCGAATGGAGAAGTGTTTACGAATGCTTATATTTTCCAGGAAGAATATGATGAATTGAATTCTGTTGACCTCGAAAGAGGAGAAAGTCTGAGTGGATACATTTTTTTTGAAATTCCAGCAAACAAATCTGTTCGCACGATGACACTGACGTACGAGGTCAGCTATTCCAGTGACGTGACAGTCCATCTTAAACCAAGACCCTGATACTGCAGAATCCGTAGATTTTAAATTTGTATTATGTGCTAAACCTACGAAAGAAAGTACTCCAACAAGACCGATAGCAACTGGCAAACACCGGGCAACCAATATACCCACTGGTAATGGACCTGGTATCATAACAATTGGGGGGCTAGGGTATCTAATTGTTCAACATGCAGGATGAAGACGGTGAGTAATCACCTTCTTAACCTGAATTTATGCTGTTTTCCTGTGTCTCGAGGAGATCATCACACCAATACTTCCAATCACTCCTATAGCTAGTGATATATACGCGAACTCCTTAAGTTGACTTTTCGTCTCAGGCAGGTTTTGTCCTTGCCCTCCACTCACATTTACCGGTTCTTTTGTAATTATAACTCCAGCAGGATTCGTATCGTTATCCGGACTTCCTTGAGGAGGAGAAGTAGGACTGATTTGTGCAATTGAGCTTGGAGTGGGAGTAGTTTCCGGTGTCGTTGCTGTTTCAGTTGGCGTGACAGTGTCTTCAGGGGTTGTGACTACCTCTGTAGGTGCTGGTGAAGTCGTTGAAGTAGGTGGGATGCTGTCGGTAGGTCTAATATCTGTTGGTGTAGGAGAAGTCTCCACATGCTGAGCACAAATAGTGAGTTTGTAATCAACTGACTGAGCACCTTCACCTTCTCCTTTGTGTTCAAATTTTACTTCGTTATCTCCTGCACCTACTGTAAAACCTGTTTCCCAGGGATCGATAGTAAACCAGGAATCGATACCTTCCCCCTCATCTTCATACTCTCCAATAGAAACTCCCTCAATAATAGCTTCAAATTCCTCATGTCCTTGATCCTGATCGCAGGAAGGATTGCTGTCATCATCAGGCCCATCGTCACATCCATCCTCCGGATGACCTTCTTTTACATGACCTATGATCATGATGTTTGAGTCATAATCCAGCTCGAAGTCATAAGTTTCAGATTTTGGTTCTTTATCTCTCCGTAAAAAACCGTCGGCATAGGCTACAGCTCCCCAGCCATCCGGGCACTCTAAAAAATCCGGTTCTACATAATCTGTACCAAGGACGTTTTTATACTGATCCTCATCAGCATTCATAAATAGTACTAGTAACGAACCTGCAATCAGCCCTACAGCGGCGATAGCAAGCCCGACCACGGTTAAATACAGTGTTTTATTTTGTTTTCTGCGTTTTTTTTGATTCATGGGCAGTTTGTTTTAATTAAATACTTTTCGAAAACGTGGCATAAGTTGAAGCAGAAAGAATGTGAAAAATGCCAGGTATGTGGTTGAGGAAATGAAGTGAGGACATCACTCGTTGAGCAGTATGTAGAGGATAGGGAGTGAGGGGGTTGTGAAGCGAGGTAAAGTTAGGTTAAGATGAATAATTTGAGTACGAGTTCGTAATTCCGAAGCAAGAAAGATGTGAATGAGGGCAGAGGTAATTCATTACATTACTTTCTTTGTATAAGAGCAGTTGTAGATTGTTATTGCTATGTCAATAGCGGCGTTATAGAGATGACATAATAGTATGATTTATAACTTTCTAATACTCATTATACATATTTTTCATTAGATGCAAAGAGGTAGTAAACAACTTTTGAAAAAGAATCTCTTGATGTATAATACTTTCTATGGAAACATCACAAATACAAACAGTACAATCCAGTTTTTCGTCCTATATGACCTTCGTGTTCGGGTGGATGTTCTACGGGATGATTATTTCCGGGATTGCTGCAATTCTTGTATACGCTTCACCTGCTCTTCAGGAAGCAGTGTTAGGTAGCAGTGCTGTTTTTTATACAATGATAGCCTTGCAGCTTGGAGCGGTTTTATTGATTTCATTGTTATTAAACAGAATCAATGCGCTCGTAGCATTTTTACTATTTTCATTTTACTCTGCATTGACTGGTCTAACACTCTCTTCACTTTTATTTGTGTATGATTTTAAGATGCTTGGTGGGGTATTTTTCATGACTGCTGGAATATATGGCGTTATGGCTACTTTAGGGTATGTTACTAAAGTTGATCTTTCCGGCTTACGAACTTTTTTCCTGATGGCAATTTTAGGAATTATCGGGTTTTCTGTTGCCAATATTTTTATTGGCTCTTCCGGTCTCGACTTGATTTTAAGTTACGTTACTATTCTCGTGTTCTCCGGTTTGACAGCCTATGATATGCAACGTATACGTAAAGCTTCCCAGATGGGCATCAGAGATCAGAAGTACGCGATTCTGGATGCTCTTGGAATGTATATTAATTTTATCAATATTTTTTTAAGTATTCTTAATATTGTCGGTAGGGATTAAACACTACGAACTAGGGAATTACTTCAGGATTTAACTCGATACCTTCCCCTTTTTTCGTTGTAATAATATCATTTGAAATCCCTTCTTTTACAAATTTTCTACGCATCCTGGAGATGATTTGATCAATTGCATCTGGCGAGGCTTTCCTGGCATAGTCCTTTCCCCATGCCAGTCGTGCGAGCTTGCTTCTGCTCAGAAACTGCTCTTTTTGTAGCTCATTAAATATTTTTCTTTCCCGTGCTGTAAGTGGCACATGCTGCAAGGACTCGGACATGACGTTTTTACTTGAATTTTTCAGGTTTTCTTTCCTGGGATATGAAGTATGATCCTTGTGTTCATGCTGT
Source organism: Candidatus Dojkabacteria bacterium (assembly GCA_048615375.1). GTDB lineage: Bacteria > Patescibacteriota > Dojkabacteria > JAOAGR01 > JAOAGR01 > JBMCLJ01. The sequence continues at coordinate 15,020 of JBMCLJ010000009.1, forward strand.
TCCCCGGGTGTATTAACTTTATCAAGAGTTTGATGTTCATGTGCTTCCTTATGAATTTGATCAAATGCAAAAGACTTAGGTTCTTCTCGTTCTTCCGCATTTTCCTGGACAACTACAGGAACCTCTTCTTTTCGTTCTTCAAGTATATCCGTATGAGTGGGCGCTTCAACGCCAGTCGCTTCCATGAAATGTTCAAGAATTGAAGGTGTTATTGTTGATTCATGTGGAGTAGTCGTCTTATTTTTAAAAGATACATTTCTTGATCCTCCCCTGGAGGCACTGAGTATCGAGTGGAATAACCTTGTGACATCTCCTTCCATATCATCTAGTACATGGTGCGGATCAAGTGCGACATCTAATCCATTAATTGTAGTGCTCACAAGATCATGCAGCTCATGATCACTTAGCGTGAAATAAAGTGAGTGATCAAAGTACTCATAGTGAGATCTGGAAATACATATGAATTGAACATGCCCCTTAAGTATAAATTTGTACGATAAAAGATATCGTAGTGTCCTATCCTCAGTACATTCATGTATAAAAACCAGCTTGCGGGAAGTTTCTTCAAGATACCCTGCGATCTCTTTCATTTCATAATAATTTGTACCCAGGACACGGTTGCTGTATTCCAGTACAGAGCGATCGTAATTGTGAGGAGAATCTTCTGCGCCAGATGGTATGAAAACTGGATAATATCTGAAATCAGTACCTGTCAGATATTTTTCGTAAAGTTCGTGGCGCTCAAAAAGATATCTGACAAATAACGTAGTGTTCGGAATCACGGTAGAGAGTACAAGAACGGAGTTGCCTGCAAGAATGTGATGTGACAGTTTCTGATAGTCATTTTTATGTAAAGCGATTGTATTATAAATTGCGTCAGTTATCATGTCAGTCAGATGATAGAATTATCTTCCAAATTATTCAAATGACTACATGCTATGACATGATAGAATCAGTTCATGCTTGCAAAGTCATTTTTTGCTCAAAATACCGTTCAAGTAGCACGTGATTTACTGGGCATGTACCTTGTACATGAAACTGAAACAGAAAAGACTGTTGGTAAAATCGTGGAAACAGAAGCATATCTTGCAAAAAATGATCCCGCCTGCCACGCAGCGACTCGAAAGACTGTACGCAATGACGCGATGTTCCGGAGTCCTGGGACAATTTACGTGTACTTGAGTTACGGAATGTATATATTATTCAATATCAAGACCGGAGTTAAAGGTCATGGCGAAGCAGTGCTTATTCGTGCTATTGAGCCTGTTGAAGGAGTAGAAGTCATGATGAAAAGAAGGATGTGGAACGATCTCAAATCACACAAAAATCAATACGAATTGACCAACGGTCCTGGCAAGTTGGTGCTGGCAATGGGTATCACCATGGATCATTACGGATGCAGTGCTACAAATACTCCACTCTATGTGACGAAGCCAACTGGAACCGATCCATTCAAAATCATTACGACAACGCGTATCGGCATAAAGAAGGGCTGCGATCTACCACTCAGATTTTATATCGCGGGAAATGGCTATGTTTCGAAAGTTATTTAACCATATCATTATCCCGGTATCCATGCACAAAAATATCTTTGTAATATCCTTTTGCATAGAGAAGGCCGAGTTCCGGTAACGCGCTGTTGGCCGCGTTCACTTCTTCTTCTCTTCCCGAAAACCTCGTTACTTCTTTGAGTGTATCAGCCAAAGGTTTCAAATAGATCACATCATTAATGTTGTACTGATGTAATTCGGGATCCCAGTCTTCAAAAGGTGTCATCCATTCCCGCTTATGAAACTCTTTCTTATTGATAATATCAACGTCTTTTTTGACAAAAAGTTTATAGATAATATCCATGTGGTGATCCTGAGTATAGGTACGGGTTATGAGTGAAGCGAGTTTTACATCATAAACAGGTTGAGCAGGCTTAACCCCGGTGAGCTGGTATAAAAAAGCTATATCCAGCTTGCCGTACCACAAAAGTTTTTCCTTGTCACTGAGAATTAGCTCACGAAGCCTGGAAACATCCGCCTGCTCGTCAAATGTATAGAGCATCTCCACGCGGAGTTTTCCTTCAGTGTCTTCAGAAGCGATAGTCCATAGCACTGACCTGTCTCTACCAGTATATAAACCGGTAAACTCACCGTCAATCGCACACCACCTGCAGTGCGAGTAATCAAAATGCAGCGTTCTGTCTATAACAAAAGAAATTTCTTCCCATTTGTCTTTTTGATGATCGTAGTACCTCCCTTGTGATGTAAACATACTATTTCGCTTTTACTTTTTCTTTATTGTGTTCTTTTTCAGTTTTTTTCTGCTTTTTTGCCCCTTTTTTTTGTTGTGCATCCCGGAAAGCGGCTTCTAGCGCATCCTGTGCTGTACGTGCTGCTGACTTCGCGGCTGCCTGACCTTCAGTCTTTCGTGCTTCACGTTCAGCCCGTGCTGTATAAAGTAGAATCCTGCGGGAAATGTCAGCGTCGATTTCAGCCATCATCTGGCTAAAGATCACATACCCTTCGTTCTGGTAGGTATGCAGTGGATCTTTTTGTCCATATCCCTGTAGCCCGGCACTTGATCGGATATCATCCATGTTTTCAAGATGATCAATCCAGTGGACGTCAATATTGTCAAGCATAACGTACTTTTCAATTTCACGCATAGTTACAAAACCTTCTTTACGTTCTTTACTGTCGTACACCTCATCAATGAGTAAATCCATTTGTTCTTTAATTCGCTCTTTTGATGGATTCTGGCTGAGATACTTCAAAAATTTATCAAGTTGTACTTCAAATTTTTGTACGATTACCTCTTCCAGCAGGTCACGCGGCATTATCTGGAGGAGATTATTAAGAACATTTTCAATATGCTCATTGCTTAGTTTTTCCTCAGGACTTTCAGTGTCGATAATAAGTTCAACTTGTTGCTTTAATTTACGTATAACATAGTCACGAAGCCGTACTTCTTCAAAAGAAATACCATCTTCTCGTATTTCTGCATCAATTTTGGCTTTGTTTTCAAAGTAGTACTCTTTTGCTTCCTCGAAGAGATCCATAATTCTCCTTCGCCGATTGTAAATTACCATTCTCTGCTTATTGAGTACGTCGTCATAATCTACAAGGTGTTTACGAATATCAAAGTTTTCAGCTTCTACTCTTTTTTGCGCTCCTTTCACTGATCGCGTTATGAACTTGGATTCAAACGGCATGTCTTCAGGAACATTGGCTGCTGAGAGAATGGTTTTAATCATATCTCCACCATGAATTCGCATTATTTCGTCATCCAGCGCCAGATAAAATCGGGATGAACCTGGGTCACCCTGACGTCCTGAACGTCCTCTTAGCTGATTATCAATACGTCTGGATTCGTGGCGTTCAGTACCGATTACATACAAACCACCTATGTCAGCAACCCCCTTGCCTAGTTTGATATCTGTACCTCGGCCGGCCATATTGGTTGATATGGTAACTGAACCTTTTTCACCGGCATGAGCTATAATGTCTGCTTCGCGCGCATGATTTTTCGCGTTAAGAACCTCGTGCTTGACACCGGCACGCTTAAGCATAGTAGCCAACTTTTCAGATTTCTCAACGGAAACAGTACCAACGAGAACCGGGCGTCCTTTTTTATTTTTCTTCTTTATGTCTTTTACAATTGCATTGAATTTCGCGTCTTCATTCTTATAAATGACATCATCATAGTCTTTTCGGATAAGTTTTCTATTGGTAGGGATTTCTACAACATCAAGATTGTATATTTTCGCGAATTCTTCGGATTCAGTTAATGCAGTACCTGTCATACCGGAAAGCACAGGGTATAATCTGAAGTAATTCTGGTAGGTCACCGTTGCCATTGTGCGTGATTCTCTCTTGATTTCAACATTTTCCTTAGCCTCAATTGCCTGGTGGATACCATCAGAAATCCTTCTCCCTGGTTGAAGACGTCCAGTAAATTCATCTACCAGCACAATTTCACCATTATGAACAATATAATGGTCATCCTTTTGATAGTAATACGTTGCTAAAAGTGCGCGATCAAGGTGTTTTGCGTATTCGTAGTTTGTCCACAGATTATCAACTTTCAGCCAGTGTTCCATTTTTTTGATACCGCTGTCTGTCAATGAGACCGCGCGTTCTTTTTCATCCAGCGTGTAATCATCTTTATCAAGATCTTTTACAAGTTTTGCAAACCTGCTATAGAGATAATTTGACTCTTCAGCTGAATCAGAGATGATAAGAGGTGTTCGGGCTTCGTCGATAAGAATTGAGTCTACCTCGTCAACAATGCAGAAAAAAGGATCGCGCTGGTTCATTTGCTCAAATGTTTTCTGCATATTGTCACGCAGGTAATCGAAACCAAATTCTGAATGGGTGCCGTAGGTGATATCACAGAGGTAGGCATCTTTTTTAGTTACTTCGACCAGTGATGTTCCTTTCATCTGTCCCATAAGGCTCCAGTCAGTTTGTTTAACTGTCTTTGCATCTTCCTCAGTCTTATATTTTGTTAATAGATCCGCGCCGACAAATTTAAAACATTTGTCATGATTTACTACTCCTACACTTATCCCGAGATAATCCATGATACCGCCGACCCATTCAGCGTCTCTTCGTGCAAGGTAATCATTTACTGTAACGAGATATGCTCCACGTCCAAAAAGTGAGTAAATAAACAAAGACAAAGTTGCCGCGAGGGTTTTACCTTCTCCAGTTTTAAACTCAATCACACGACCTTGTGAGAGGGCGATGCCTGCCATCACCTGAACTTCGAAATGTTTATGGGCAGCTACTCGATGAGCCGCTTCACGCATGAGAGCAAATGCGATTGGTAATTCTTCAATAATGTAGTCCAGTATTTCACCTCCCTGCCTGGTTTCCAGCCAGGACTTTCCTTTTTCCATCAAAATCTTCGTATCGGGAGTCAGTTCCTTTTGGAAGCGTTTTTGCAGCTTCTGGACTGCTTTACGCATTTCTTCCTGGTTCATTTTCTTTACTTTTTTTTCTACTTCAAGAACTTCTTTCGCGAACTTATTCAGTTTATCAGCCTGTTTTTCATTGGAGTCGAATACCTTGGTGCGTACCTTGCCAAAAAAAGTGATTTTTTTCTTTAATTTCTTCGCCTTCTGTTTTTTTGGTTTTTTTCTGGTATCTCCAATTAATTTTGAGAGTTTTTTATTACTGATACCTCCAGGAGCCGTTGTCTCGGATTTATTTTCTTTCTCTTGCTTGTTTTCTTTCAGCTGTTTCGAACGTGTACCTTTCCTGGATTGTTCAGGAGATTTTTCGACGGCCTTATGTTCTGCTTTCTTGTTTCCCTCTCCTGTTTTATTATTCTTTTTGTCCTTTTTATCTTTTGATTTCATCACATTCTCACCTTTTTCAGCTGTTTTTGTGTTGTTTTTTTTATTTTCTCTGTCTTTAGCCATGTGTTTCAACTGTAAAGTATAGGCAGATTGCACCTAAATTATCAATAGTAATTTGTCCCTGAATGATAACAGATTTTAAAAAAGTTTGAACCTTCGCAGGCAGGGAGAAGTAGTGATATAATCATGGTAATAGGAAGGTTCCGGAGAGAAAGGACTTGCTTGGCAGCACAGATAACTTGAACTATGTATTTTTTTGGAACCTCCCTACATATATATAATGTCATTCAGGGTACAAAAGTGACAGTTTTCATGTGAATTTTATTGTAGCAATGATTTCTGATGCTTCATCTATCATCTGGTTTAAAGTGGGGTTGTTTTTTGCAGGCAATCCACCAATGAAACTTTCCTCATACGTATCCCCAAGCGTGAGGGTAATGGCGTATATTGATTTGTTCCCGGATATATTAGCTTTGGGCTGGAAAAGATAGTTTTCTGCATCTGAAAAGAATATTGTACCATACCACAAATCTTCAGGCACTGCTTCTCTGCTTATCCCAGGTGCAGCATTAGGATAGGTACATTTTTGTAATGATTCATCACTTAGATTATTTACGGTTACTTCTACCCGTTCGATCTTATCTGTGACTTGCTCAGTATCAGATGTTATCTGGAAATTGCACCTGGAAAGATCTATTTCATTCAATCTGGTCAAATAGCGAGATATACTTGGAAGTTCGTCATTGTATTCCAGCGAATGTATGTTGAGTTTAAATTGATTCTTGAGTAGCACAATGCTACTGCCCTTATCTTGAATAGTCCAGCCAGCAGGAGTTGTAACTTGCATTACTTCATTTTCAAAAGTATTGGGTGAAGTCCGGGTAGTTTGTGAAAAAGTCTCGATAGCAAGTTTAAATACGTTATTCATTGCTTCAGTCTCGGTGACACTCATCCAGATAGCGTACAGACCATTATTTAAATCAATCGAATAGACATGGTAATGGTCACCGGAGCCAGCAGGGTCTCCAGGCTGGATACTGCAGGAAGTTTTCCCTTTACCCACCAGCCATTCGTTACCTGCAACCTTTTCATTGCTAAATGTATCTATGTTCAGGCAATCATAATTAGATTCGTCGAGTGACAAATCATTCGAGTTGTTTTTTGGTTGTGTAGCTTCATTGAGAGTGACCGATTTTAAGTCTGAACTCGTGTCTTGTGTATTGTACGATAAGTACGTGTGCCGTGCACTGACCACCTTGAGTCTCCACAGTCTGGTTTGGATCACAGTATCTTTTGTGTTATCGCTATTCTGTTCAGGAAAAGGGGTATAAGAGATATCGAATATTTTAGATTCATGGGCATTGCGTTCAATCAAACCTGCAGTTTCTCCGACAGGCAATCCGAACTGAAACCCTCTTCCTTCGTCTTTGTATACCTCGTATTCAGTTCCTTCATTGGTCGTGTACGTGGTAGTTGCCTGCGAAACGAGATCCCTGTTGACATCGGAAGTCTTTGTTTCCTCAGTTCTGGTTTCACTGTTGTGTATTTTGTGGGTCCAGGTACCAATCCCGATACCGGTCAAGACTACCATCCCTGTAATTATTACTATCCCAAAGTTGGAAGTGAGGTAATTTTTGATGTGTAACAATGAATTATTCATAGCTGTTTTATTTGAAAAATGTATTAGCTGTTCCGGTAATGTATACTCTTGTGTTTTTGCAGCATGTACGATTGAGGTAAAGATCAGGGGATAAGAAATAATAGTAAGTTTTCCTTGCGTTTTAAGAATTTTTCTGATTTTTTCAATTGCTCGGTAAAAGCGTTGTCTGACTGTAGCAGGTTTCTCTGAAAGAATATCCGCAATATCGTGGAATTCCATACCTTCCCAGATTCGCAGGTTGATCACTTCCTGGTCTTCTGGTTTAAGGGTAAGAATAACCTCTTTCACTTGCTGGACAAACTCTTTATTGATTATCTCATCAACAAAACTTATCTCCGTCTCATCAGCGATGTGCACAGATTGTTCCTGTAGAGGTATGATGATTGGTTTTCTGCGATATGCCAGGTTCCTGGCCGTACGGAACAGCCAGTGTCGCAAGCTTATCCCTTTCCACTCAAAACGGGAATACACAGAATAAAACTTGATGAATGTATTGGAGGTAATATCTTCAGATTCGCCCTGATTACCAGTCAGTGAAAAAGCGTATCGATACACATGACTCACAAAATACTCATAAAGCTCCCCAAAATCTTTGCTATTTTCCTGCGCACGCGAAAGGAGCTGTTTTTCTTTTTGTAAATCAGTCGTATACATTCTTGTATAAAGTTTTTACAGTAGCTTATATAGACTGTAAAAACTCTATACAACTATCACAAAATCTGCAAATTTGTGACAGGTTACTGGATCCTGGACATGTAATGTGCCGGGAGAAATGTATTATTTGCATGTAGTCCATAACTACCGGCACATATGTTTTGCTACGGAACAAGAAAACAAATAAGCAACGGAAGAGTCTGGTTAAATTGTTGCTTACGTATTTTAATGTTTCCTCACTTATATATGTCAAGAAGATATAAAAAGTGACATCTTTTACTTCGTTACGATTACTGAAACGATTTCTTTACCGTAGTAACGCCGTTAAGCTAATTAGACTTTTTTTATCTTCAAGCAGAGAAAAGGTGTCCACTGCGAGAGCTATTTCGCTGTTTCCCTGCTCGATTACCGTTATTCCAGAATCGATCTTCTATTCATTAATTTCAGATAGACAACCTTTTGTTACTAAAACATTGATTGAGTTTAGAGCACTTTGATTGATTCAACGATTTTTACGGCACGGTCAAAATCTTCCTGTGGGACTGACTTTTTGTCCTTGATAGTGCTACCTGTCGGATCGCATTGGAGAAATGTAAATGGTTCACTTAATGCTACTGCTACTTTTCCCGGGATAGTTATAAGGTACATGTCAGCACCACTGACATTGAGACAATCTTCATTACCTTCGGGGGCTCCATCACTGTACGTGTATTTCTCTACAGAATATTTCTTTTCTTCAATTGTAAGCGTTTGTAACGTTGTGTTTTCTTGTTGTGCTCCTGGAGATGAAATTGATTCGTTTATTTGATCTATTGTCTCAGTGAATTTTGAAATAGTATAAATTCTCATATTCATGTGATATGTCAATACTCCAGTTGGCGCTTTTTCCTGTATAGTAATCATAAAGGTTTTTTGGCCACTCAGAGGACCAGGACCAAGGTTTGTAATAGACTCTTTAATATGTGCTATACCATCCGGATACCGAAACGAAACCCCAACCTGCTCACTTGTATATGTCTTCCAGCCGGCATAGGTATCATCTGTTGCGGGTATAGTCTGAGTAATGGTTGAAGTAGTGAAATCTGCAATAGGTTCAAAACTAGTAAGCACTACATTCATCGCCACATTCAGCTCAGTACTAGTTTCACTTCCGCTGTTCCAGACTGTGTAATATTTGTCTTGAAACAACTGTCCATACATATGGTAATAATAGTCCCCACTTTCACATTGAGAAATTCCGTTACCATGAATCCAAGTATTTTTATTATAGCTTACGGGCTCAAGTGTAAGTGAAGAGGTCTCATCACAGTAACCTTTCGCGGAGTATTTAATTATTTGAAATAATTCAGTATCACTATTTTGAGTGTTGCTAGCTTCAATCAAGGGCAGCGAATTTTTATCATAGATTTTTAAGGATCCGTGGTTAGTCCCATCTTTATCAAACATACTAATAAGAAGTTTTTCATCATTTGGACCGTTTTCATCCCCTTTTTGTAACTCGATTCTTAGTTGGGCAGGGTATTCGAATTGGAATCCAAATTCTTCATTGGTATATACTTTGTTCTCGTTATCATTACGTGTTTGCTCAACATTTCCTTGAACATCTGCAAGAGATGTTTGTTCATTAACGGTTTCATTTTGGTTTTTAGTTTCAATATAAACCCATGTTCCGATACTTGCTCCGGTAAGAACTACCAACCCGGCTATCATTGCGATGCCAAAGTTGGAGGTTAAAAATGTTTTAATAGTTGTTAGTGTTCCTGTCATGATTGGTGAATATTTTGATATAGTGTCAGGTACTAAGAACTCTTTAGACTTTCCAGATTTCGCGATAGCACTGAATAATACTGGATAAGGAAATGCTGAATACATATTCTGTTCTTCCAGCTTCTTCCTGACCTTGTCAATGCATCTGTAAAATCTCTTCCTGACAGTGGCTGGTTTATCTCCAAGTATGTCTGCAATGTCGTGAAACTCCATACCTTCCCAGATCCGAAGAGCTATCAGCTCCTGCTCAGGCTGTTTAAGTGTCAGGATGGCTTCTTTGACTTTATTTACCATATCTTTGTTAATTATTTCGTCAACAAATGTAATTTCAGGTTCGTCCGGCAGCTCATTAATTTCTTCCTGTGACATCATGATGTGTGATTTATTTCGATACGCGAAGTTTCTGGCTGTTCTAAAGAGCCAGTACCGTAAACTGATCCCGCGCCATTCAAAAGTCTTGAATATTCTGTAAAACTCTGTAAATGAAGATGAGGTTACATCTTCCGCGTCATATCTGTTGCCTGTGAGAGTGTAGGCGAATCGATACACATGAGGTACAAGGTACTCATAGAGTTCATCAAAATATTTATTATTCTCCTGCGCGCGCTGCAAGAGCTCTTTTTCTTTGTGCAGATCAGTCATATGTTATGAGTTTACTGATTGTAATATATCAGTAAGGAAGGAATATTTCTCATCCTTACTCAATAGAGCTATCATGAGTGAGGAGAGTTTGTGACAAAAAGACAGCCAAAAAACTGAGACGCGTATCTACACACGTCTCAGAAATTAGATTTAAGGGTATTGTTACTATCTTTGGACAGTTGCAAAAAAAGTCTCAAGATATTTCACCATATGGGCAAAATGATAGCTTTTACAGGTAAGCGTCATCGCTTGTTTTCTATTGTCAGGAAGTTTCCCAGAACTATAGATAAACCTACTCAAAAATACTGTACTCAAACTTTTTCGTAAGCAGAAT
>JBMCLJ010000010.1:0-24387 GCA_048615375.1 Candidatus Dojkabacteria bacterium
TCTGAATCCACGGACTCCGCTAGCGCTCCGCCCGGGGATTTGAGATCGGATTGATCAAATTCAAATTCAAACACCCTGGTTATAGTCTGGTGTATTGGGTATATTCGAGTTTGCTGGTGTATACAGGGTATTTATAGTATAATTAATATAAATTTTTGGAATGATTTATTAACTTGGTATATTATGGCTGATTCAAGTGTATATGTTTATAAACCTGAAGTCGATCCGAATAAAGTGGTTTTAACGTCCCAGGAAGCACTTGAAATGGCTGTTGTAGCAGCACAAGTTCTTGCCACAGCACTATCAGCAGGGGAGCTTGATGCTGCCCTGCTTAATGATGTGCTTGATAGAGAAGGCATAACACCACCTGACAACCCGGAAGTATATCAAATGCCTGCCGCTGCGGTAATGACCTTTATTGTTACAATCAATGACGTGATGCAAGATGCTCGATGGTCTGATACTGTGAATGATGATTTAGCAGGCGCCAATGATATCGCATTTCAACAAATTTTAGGACATCCAGTATCCATACCGGAAAAACTCGCTCAAAATACTGCTAGAAGGATATCTGAGGTTGCGGCAATGTTTTGGGCAGCAGGATTACAAACTATCAGGACATTACCCCTTGAAATAAGGACTCTAACTGCACAGCAACTACAAGAATCCGAACATCGGGATTTACTTCGATACTTCCAGACACAAGCAGGATTAACACGACCAGGAACCCATCCACTTTCAGCAGATGATATCAACGCTATTGAGGAGTATCGGGGCAAAAGAACTGATATAGTTTATAGATTATTGGATACAATTGAAGACACAGGTTCTTTTACAACTGACCTCTACGCTCAGGATAGAGAAAAAAGATCAGCAGCAGTTATGGGTTTTTATAAAGCACTGGACTTAAGTGCAAATTCTCCTGCAAATACTGCATTAGTTCATGAGTTAATAAAGATAACTCACGATATTGCTCAGCTACAGGGATATGATAACTCTACGGATAGCTTCCTTTCTGAAAACAATATTCCTGTATCCCTAAGTGATAAATTAGTACAACATCTAGAAGGATCAGGAGAAGTACTATCCAGATATTACAATATTTTGCGGCGTTTATCACCAACAGGCGAGCTAACTTTTGATGATTTAACAGCGACTCCAACAGTTCTTGACACTCCCCCGCGAATGCCATTTGTTGAAGCAATCCAACGAGTACTCAAACTAGCAGAAGATATACACCCGGAGTTCGGCAATATTCTTTCTAAAATTATTACAGAAAGATACGACTCTCACGCGAAAAAGGGTAAAGATCCCAGAGACATGACTTTTATGATGTATGCAGAACGACCTTTAATTGTTACAAACCTGACAGAAGATGATATCGAGAGAGCTTCTGTACTAAGAGTTCTTGTTCATGAAGCCGGACATGCAGTCAATGCAGAGCTACTTTTACAATATCAACAGGGGGTGTACCGTTCGCCAGATCTTATGGCTATTGAGATGCCAAGCCAGATCTTTGAACTCATGATGTGGAACAGGTTTTATGTGGAAGCACAAGAAAGCGGAGATACAGAAGCTCAACTGGATTTATTGCTTCAAAGGGCAGGTATGGCCGTTGATGCCCAATACAGATCGATAGCACTGTATCAATTTACGAAGAGTATGTATACAAACCCATCAGTTCTATCCTCTGATACGATAACTGCTGAAGAAATACAATCAAGATTTATAGAAACAATGAAGCCGTATACTCAAGATGTGCCTGTCGGAGATTCAGTCAACTTTGGATACTACTACCTGGCAACAGGAGAAATGTTACCATACCGGGGTATAACGTACTCACTTGCTGATATGGTTGCTGAGGAAGTTGTCCAGAAAATCATTAATGGAGAGATCACCCAGGGACAACTACTTGAGTTCTTCTCAGCTGGTTCTTCATTACCAACCTCTGAGGCAATCAGACTTCTTGATATAAATATTGAAGAGGGGGATATCTTTGACCGCGCACGACAAAGACTGAATGATCTGTTGCAAGAAATTAAACGCCTCATGGACTTAAGAGAAGATAAAACTCCACCTGAAACCCCGTAGGAAACAATAATCATTATTCCACACCTGGGATTATAGTCCCCTGCCCAGTGCACCCCGCCAGTCCATTGGCATATCGGATTATTGAACCATTGCCATTGGCACATTAACTTTGTGCTACAATATACCTATGAGCGATCATTCTAATACTGACATTGTTACTGATTACAAGTATGGGTTTTCCAAGCCTGAGGAGCATGTTTTTAAAAGCTCTAAAGGCCTGAATGAAGAGAAGATCACGCAAATATCCCGAATGAAAAATGAACCTGAGTGGATGCTGGAATTCCGGCTTAAGGCGTATAAGACATTTCTGGCGAAGCAGATGCCAGACTGGGGTGCTGACCTGGGGGATATTAACTTTGAAGAAATTTTTTACTACCTGCGCCCGACTGATACTCCGAAACAAACCTGGGACGAGCTCCCTGACAATATCAAGGATACCTACGAAAAACTCGGAATCCCTGAAGCGGAGCGGAAGTTCCTGGCGGGAGTCTCGGCGCAGTACGAGTCCGAAGTGGTATACCATAGCCTTCTTGAAGACCTGGAAAAGCAGGGCGTAGTATTCACCGATATGGACACCGGGCTGAGGGAGTACCCTGGCATCGTTAAGAAGTACTTTGGCACACTCGTTCCGCCAGGGGATAACAAGTTTGCGGCGCTCAACTCAGCGGTCTGGTCGGGAGGGAGCTTCGTGTACATCCCAAAAGGTGTACATGTCAAAATCCCCTTGCAGGCGTATTTCCGCATTAACGCGCGGAATATGGGGCAGTTTGAGAGGACATTGATCGTGGCGGAAGAAGGTTCCTTTGTGCATTATATCGAAGGATGTACCGCTCCGGTGTATTCATCTGACTCGTTACACTCGGCGGTAGTAGAGATTTTCTGCCTTCCTGGCTCCCGGGTCAGGTACACCACGGTTCAGAACTGGTCCACCGATGTGTACAACCTGGTCACGAAACGGGCGATTGCCAATGAAAACGCTATAATGGGTGGACGGGAATATTGGCAGTAAACGGACGATGAAGTACCCAAGCATTTACCTGAAAGGTGAAGGTTCTCGGGGCATTGTGATCTCAGCGGCGTACGCGGGTAAGGATCAGGAACAGGACACGGGAACGAAGATTTTTCACCTCGCGCCAAACACCAGCTCCGAGGTCACCGCGAAGTCAGTAAGCCAGTACAACGGCAAGACCACCTACCGGGGCATGATCAGCATAGCACCGCAGGCGGATAACGCGAAGGTATCTGTGAAGTGTGACGCGCTTTTGCTTGATGATGAGTCCATTACGGACACGATTCCAGTGAATATCACCAATACTGATAATCTGGAGATCGAGCACGAGGCCACGGTCAGCAGAATGAAAGACACACAGCTCAATTACCTCCGCAGCCGTGGTCTCTCGGAAGAAGACGCAAGCTCGATGGTGGTCAATGGATTTATTGACGCGTTCACAAGAGAGCTGCCGATGGAGTACGCGGTGGAGCTTAATAGGTTGATCTCTTTAAATATGGAAGGGAGTGTGGGGTAAAGATCCCCGCTACCCCACGAAGTATCTTGAATCAGGGTTCTTAACCCTGGAAATAACAAAAATATGCTCCTGATCTATAGAACGGGACGCGTGCAGAACGTCAAAGCCAGTTTTATCAAGAGTATCTATCACTTCAGCAAAGGTGTGGTGATGGTGACGGAAGAGAAGCAATTTATCTTTCTTCGGGATGGATATTGGTTTAAATACACCCTTGGCACTAAAAGATATCTGTATATCAGTATTTAGAACAATACTTAGAAGTCTTGAACGCTGCTTTTCATCAAATATTTTATCAATATCATAGTAATCTTCATGTATACCTAACAAATCTACAACTATTTTTAATCTATCTAGTTCTTCAGACTTCGAGATTTTAGAATCAACATAAGAAAAGCTTTTATATCTTGCACTAGGAGTATCTAAACGTTGACCAAGGACAAAAAGGTCATCTTTCCCCATACTATCCTTAATTACCTGAAAAGACTGACTGTATATCCTCTGGTTTTCTGGAGTACTACCAAAGTAAAGTAGTAAGTTAAAACATGAAGTTGAATTACTAGCAAACATGGAGTTTTTAAATAACACATCTTGAAATGGTTCATAGTTAATATCTAGAATATGCGATTCAAAACTTAATTCTGGATACCAATCTGAAAAGCGTTCTTGTGTATACTTGATTATACCCTGGCTATAGTCAAGAGCTATATATTTATTAATTTTATTGTTTTCTATTAACTTCTGAATAAAGTCTTTTATAACCACTGGATGCCCTGGACCGATGTCAACAATATTAACTTTTTTTTTATCTCCAATTAATGCAAGGATATAAGAGTAGTTTGCTTGAAGAGATTCAACTGTATTTGACGTAGTGTTAGGAGTATTATGGTACATTAAGTATTCAATAGTTTTAACCCACTCCTGCACACCACCATCAAAATACGCGTACTTCAACGGTATTTCGCGGTATAATTCGAGATTTGTAATAATATCTATAACCTGTTTCTCATTAAAAATCTTGTAAAATTCCGGTAGTGGGGTTACTTTTTTTAGGAAACGTTTGCTTTTATATTTCTTGCCCTTTTCTACTAGCGTTTTTAAAAGTGAATGGTTAGAAGGAGAGTTGATGATATATTTTCTCTTACTCGTAGTAAACAGTTCCAGGTTTACCTTCCCTTCTATTGCATATTCTACCCAGTTTGTTACTGTTTTTTCTGAAACTTTGTACATTTCAGCGACTTCTACATTTTTATAGTATTTCACCACGATCAAGTATTTAGTTATTATATATTTACAATCTTACACAAAATACTGTAAGATTCAAATGAATCTTCTTTATCCTGTGCTACAGGCAATCCTGTACTTATATTAATTATAGCACAATGATGCGTTATACTAACGATGAAAGAGTAGAAAGATTCCATCTATGGGTACTGACTACAAACGGAGAGGTTCTCATTAAGCGGGTAGAATCACGCCCAACGCTCACTATGGACGACCTGGTGCAGAGATTCGACTCTCTTGAAGCCTTTTCTAATATTGTTACCCAATACTGGACAACGGTAAAAAGATGTACAGAAATTCGCGAACTCTACTCCTACTACACCTCCGAGAATCAACTCCTCCAGGGTAACGCCATCTACCTCACCCCAAACGACGATGACAAAATGGCTCTCCTTAAAACCTTCGATCGCCACTTCGTAAAACACTCCTGCGCCGTCAACTCCCTCGACCCGCAGTCCAACCTCCGGGAGCACCAGGCAGAACTATTCTTCCTCGAAAAATTCATACAGAACGTGAATTAACAACCCTGCCCGATAGTTCTTCGAGATCTTTTTTTTCACAACACTTCTTGTACTTCTTGCCCGATCCGCATGGGCAAAAATCATTCCGACCTGTTTTTTGTTTTTCCTGCGAACCAAGAAACTCCTCCATTCTCCTCAAAGCTTCCTCAGGATCAATATTCAAGTCTTTGAGCAGATCATCCAGTGGATGTAATTCATGATCTTTCTCTTCTTCAACAGCATATTCCCTGATATCAAACTTAGATTCCAAATCTTTGTAATATTCTTCCCAGGATCCCCGAAACTCATCATACGGCTGATGAGAAACAAGATCTTTCTGATCATATGATTGCAGATCATCTATTCGAGCCTCAATTATTCGTCGAGAGAAGGTGTTTTGTGTTTTCCTGGCAGCTTTTTTCATAGCAGGCAGAGCCTTCTTGACGCCCAACGTTGAAAGCTCTTCAGCGAAAAAATCAGGAAATGCCAGACCATGGTACATCATGACTTTCACCATCCAGTCTGAGTATTCTTCTCGATCCATGTGATAAAGCACCTCAACCAATGGTATCCAGGTATTCGGGATGGGCATCCCCGACGCCATATTCTTATCGAATATATTAACAACCTTTGAGATAATAACTTCTGTATATTCTCTAAGGAGCATGTCAAAAACATAGTTGAGTTGTTCGCTGAATAGGCTTGTCACATCTTCATCTTCACATATAGCTTTAATCACAGGATCAATGAGTTCCTCACAGATATGTGCCTCTGCAATGACCATGTACCATAACGGTGCTTCAATCCAATACGATTTTTCTTCGATAAAGTATTTTGTCGTATCGTCTATCTCATCCAGGGAAAGCAGGATCCTGTCAAGCAACTCCTTGCTTAACGGCTCTTTACGTAACGTACGAATCGCATCCCAGGGGATACCTTCTGTAAATGTTTCTATCACTTCACACGCTTCACGAGCTCTTTTGGACATCTTTTCTTCCATACCCTAAGTATACAAGGAATTAAAACTCGCCACAATTCATCGTGGGACTTGATTATTGTTCCCTACCCCGCTTCCGTTATAAAATCAAGGTAATTACCCTTGTCTATTTTTTCCACACACGAGCCAGGATAGTTTTCTAAGAAAACTTTTGGGATCTTTATCTTCTTGTTTTCATTCCACTTGATTTCATAGCCTTGAAGCAAACCAATCAAAAAAATGTCAGGAAGTAATGAAACAGAAAGAGATTGTTAAAAATCTATGTCATTTCCATTGGTGGACGGATGTATAGTGTTTGGTATAAGATATCCTCTCTCAAAAAATCGTAAAGGGAACATTCAAACTCCAACTCCAACAGATTTAATTAATTCCTTCTGGTAGGCCTCAAAAGGTGTGAAATCCCAGTCTCTCTTTATTTTAGTCATTTAAAGATGATGAATTAAGAAAAGCACAAAGTAGAAAACTTAACCGTTGTCGCGTATGCTGCTATGATAAGTGAAGCAAATATAAACCTGTTAAATGACAATAATCTTAACTTTATAGTTGGAGCCAGAATTGGAAACCTTAATAAGAACCTTATTGATCAAATAGCAGAAGGCTTAACCAGGCAGACTTTAAAACAATCAGAATCAACACCAAATATGGCTCTCTGATCTGTCAATTCTCAAAGAAACGATACAACAAAGACAAACACCTGGAACTCAAGACAGGATTATCAATCAAGCGACTTGTTAAAAAGATGAAGAGAATCAGAGATGCTGTGCTTTTTAATCAGATTACAAACGAGACTCATGTTTTGAGGTTGGAGATTCCTGAAGAGTTACAAAATACTTGGATTTATTCCGCACTAAATGGGAAATTCAGGAGTTTTTACACGAAACTGTAAATTTTCGGATCAGCAATCCGCATATTTATATAAATCCAGGGATTGCGACTCCGTATTTTCTAAACTTTAAACAAAATGGTGTTCACCGACGTTGAACAATGACTACTGTTCCCTACCCCGCCAACCCCGAAGGTAACTGGCATACTTGCACATTTTCATTGTGAATTATTGCTCAAAGGCATTTTTCATTGATATATTTGCAAATATTGTAAATATGCTCCTGATTGGTCCTGGCGTAGTACATATTGCCGTCGTTGCCGGTGATATAGTAGTAGTACTCATTTGGTGTTGGCTCCAGGACTGCCTTGACTGAATTCACTCCGGGGTTGGCTATTGGAGTCGGCGGTAGTCCCTGCTGCTTCCTGGTGCTGTATTCATGCTGAGTGTCTATTACAGCAGCTAATTCCTGACCACGAATCCACCAGTTTCCTGGTTCCCCAAATTGATACTGCGTTGTCGCGTCAATGCCGAGTACCATATTTGCCTTCATACGCCGGTGGATAATATCAGCAATCATCTGTTTCTCTTCAAGACCACGTGCCTCACGCTCAAGGAGCGAGGCCATATTCATAATCTCAACAAGTGACAGGTTACTTGATACTATTTCATCTTTAAATGCCGAATACACCTTGCGGTCAAAAGTCTGCAGGAATAGCGATATAAGTCTTTCTGTAGGAATATCCGAGCAAATCCTGTAGGTATCCGGAAACAGGAATCCTTCAAGATACGTTGGAGGAGCAAAAGAAAGATTCAGATCAGCTGGTTTAGTATATTCCTGCGCTTTATTTACAAATTCTTTCGCGGAAAATTGAGCATCACGGGTTCCAGCAAGCTTACTCTCCACCACTTCAGCTATTTCCTCAATCCGTAATCCTTCACGGATAGTAATCTGAACCTCCTCACATCCTTCATGGCGTAAACTACGCAGCAATACTTTCGGCTCCTGATTATAGGCAACTTCGTACACACCGGGTCTGATCGCTGTCGTATCAACTGAATGGACTTTAAAATACAGTTTATGAGCTTCACTCCCAAAAACTGTCACTTCAGGCAATAAACCTAATTCGGTCATCCTTGCAACAATTTCATCCAGACTTTCACCCTCCTTTACTTCAAATACCGTTGTGTCGCCTTCCCTGGCTTCATCTTCCATACCCTTCGCGAAGACAGTGAAATTTTGATACTGCGAATACGAATACAGCAGACCAATAATAAGTCCAGCTAAAAGGACGAGCGCTATTAAGCGGAAAAAATTAGACTTTTTAGGAATCGGCTGGTTAAAGCCAGGCTTATTTTGGTAAAAATAACCACTAGATTTCATAAGTAGACGTACCCATAATACACCAGCTGGGAGAAAGTGTGAATATGCGAACAATGCAATAAGCCAATTTACCAATGAACTGGAGATAAAGAGACAAGGAGTGTGATAATCCAGAGTTCATGGGAATATGTACACAAACTCGCACATTCTCTCGGCTTTGTGCTAGAATTTCGTCATGCAGACCATACCACAGCTTCAAAATCTTCGTGAAGACGAATCTTTTTTTTCTACATTGAAAACTTTTGTAGCTAATATCCTTCATGAAGAGTACGATCTTGCATTAGAGCCCGAAGCTATTGAAATTAGGCGGACACAGGATGATAAATTTGGCGATCTTACAACCAATGTCGCGCTACGGTACGCGCAGGAACTACAGGTGCAGCCGCGTGAAATCGCGCAGAAAATTGTTGCCGGCATTGCAGAAGTTCATGGAATTATCCACAAAGCGGAAATCGCGGGACCGGGGTTTATTAACTTTTATTTTAATCCAGCGTGGCTGGCCGGGCTGCTCCACTCCATACTCACAAGCTCATGCCCCTACGGCTCCCATAGCGCAGTTAATGGTCAGGTCATGGTGGAATTTGGGCAGCCAAATACGCATAAAGCGGTTACGGTAGGTCATGTAAAAAGCTGGATCGCAGGTCTGTGTGTATGCAGAATGCTTGAGAATATCGGCTACAAAGTTATACAGGCGAACTACTTTGGTGACGTTGGTCTCCATACCGCGAAATCCACCTGGGCGTTCCTCAAGCGGGGCAAGCCAGAAGACTTTGACAGCTGGAATGTAGCAGACCAAATGAAGTACATCGCGGAAGGCTACGTGTATGGCAATAAACAGTACACCGAAGACGAAACAGCCAGGGATGAGATAAAACAAATTAATAAAAAGATTTACGCGAAAAGCGACCCTGAACTATACATGACCTATCTGTATTTGAAGGAATTAAGTATCAGACATCAGGAAGAGGTAGAAAATATGCTTGGTGTAGACTACCACCGTCAGTACCCTGAGTCAGAGGTCACGGATAGTGGAGTGGAAGTGATAAAAAATAACATTGGCAAAGTGTTTACTGAAGACCAGGGAGCGGTAATCTTTGAAGGAGAAAAGTATGGCTTGAATCGATGGGTATTTTTAACAAGTGAAGGATTGCCATCATATTCAGGCAAAGACATGGGACTGGCGTTTAAAAAGTGCCACGAGTACCCAAACACCTCATTCTTCCTCCACATGACATCCGTTGAACAAAACGACTACTTCAAGGCCTTGTTCAAAGCGGTCGAACTTGTAGAACCCGAACTAACCGGGAAGTATTTCCACCTCGGGTTCGGGTGGCTGCTCATGAACAACAAAAAGTTCTCTTCACGCCTTGGTAATGCGCCAAGTGGTATAGATGTTATCGAGGAAACCATCTCGTACTCTGAACAAAAAATCTCAGAAACGAAAACATATTCTGAAGAAGAAATAAAACGCATCGCTCATATTGTAGGCATTGCCGGGTTAAAGTTCCTTATTCTGTCACATGAGTTCCACAAAGACAGCAATTACGATCCCGATCAGTTCCTTGATCCAGAAGGTTTCTCAGGTCCATACATCATGTACGCGTACGTACGGACACAAAGTATTTTGAAGCAGGAAGAAAGTATTGTCCATGCGGGTGAAACATCTCAAGGCTATGAACCGAACGGCATTGAGCTTAGACTCCTTAGAGAACTCGCATTCTTCCCGCAGGTAACCTTTGATGCCGCAAAAACAATTTCCCCTCACAAAATAGCTCACTACCTCTTCAACCTGGCGCAACTTTTTAACCAATTCTACCGGGAAAACAAAGTCATTACTGATGATCAGGCAATGAAAACCTTCAGGCTCCAACTAACCCAATCTATCGGAACAGTACTCAACACTGGCATGTATCTCCTCGGAATCGAAACCATAAGCCGGATGTAGTCAATGTGCCAATAATGCAATATGTCATTATGCCAATTCCCTGACGGGGTGGGTAAAAACTATACTAGTCCCGAAGATCATTGGCACATTGGCAAATTAAATTATTGAATAATCTGTTTTTGTTCTGGGTAGACGTCCTTGCATTCGAACAGGGAGACCTTGCATGGCGCGATTTTCCTGTTCCTGGAAGTGGTGTGCTTTGCTTACGTTGAGCATCAGACCTGCCGCGCCCATTAAAGAGATAAGTGAGCTCCCTCCTAAAGAGATAAATGGCAGTGTCTGACCAGTCAACGGTAAAATACTTAAATTCACTCCAATATGCACAAACATCTGGTATCCAATCCACGTCGTACACCCTATCATAATGTAGAAGTACAATGGTCTGCCGACAAACATTCTGGATATATTTATACTTCGAATAATCAGATACATGAAGGTCAGGAGTAATAAAACGGTCAAATAAAACCCTACCTCCTCACCGATTATCGAGAAAATACCGTCATCTCCAGCAGTAGTCTGTGGGAAGTAAAACTTACCAGTAGACTGACCAAGTCCAACTCCTGTTAACCCTCCAGTACCAAGCGAAGTTAAATGCTGATCTACCTGGTATGACCGTTTATCACGTCGCATGACACCATTTTCCTCAATTGCGGTATCACCTGTATGCAAGTAATTCATCCATACCGCGATCCTGTCAGCCCGATACCCTTCATACACACTGAACAGTACACCACCCAGTATACCAAATCCCAGCAGTATCACAAAGCCAGTCTTATGATATTTAGTAATCGCTCCGACTCCATAGCAGGCTAAACCAATAAACCCAACCACCATCGTTGTCCCCAGGTTTTTACCAAGAAGAATAAGAAGCAGGATTAAAACGAACCAGCATGAGTATGGAAACAAATGTTGAGCGACATACTCTCTAAAGTCTTTATAATGAACCCGCCTGCTACTTAAAAAAGCTGCTACAAAAAGCACAAAAGCCAACTTGGTAAAATCAGATGGCTGGAATGAAAAACTGCCTACATCTATCCACCGGGTAGCGCCATTAACCGCGTCAGCTTTACCAAGCCATGACATGATAAGAATATATATAAGCAGCCCAATGCAAACCGCGAGTGGTGCATACCAGATTCGGGTAAGAAACTCAACGCGTAAAAAATAAAAAAACGAAGCGAATATAATTCCAACCCCGACATAGAGCAAGTGATTGGTCAAGTAATAGTACTGATTATCAGTATATCGATACGCGAATATAATAGAAGAGGAGTACACCGCGATAATTCCCACGAGAATCAATAAAGCTAATACAGAAAACAACCGTACATCATGCCCACGGTGGAAGTCAAAAAAACGATGGTACCACATTTCATAGTGCTGTTTCTCGATAGCACGCTGTGTTCCTTTCCTTTTCTTCGTGGCGCGCTTGCCGGCTGAAGGCGTTTTGTTTGATCCATATTTCCTCGGGTCATACCGTTCCCACGTTCGCTTCTTCACAGGAATGACCAGCTGCTGGGCAGCTTTTTTACGTTTGGGCAGCATCTTTTTATTATTCCACAATAGCACACATTCTACGATGTGTGAATAATCAGTAATCAACATTGGCACTTTGAATGTTTCGCACCTTTATAGAATACCTTCCAGGATATTTCTACCTGTCATCGTGGTGGGGATGGGCAAACCCATCACATGGAGAATTGTTGGAGCTATGTCACAGAGCGCCCCAAGAGGAAGCTCTATTGGTTTTGCACCTGGACCGACATAGATAAATGGAACCGGGTTGGTCGTGTGTTCTGTATAAGGACGACCAGTTTCATAGTCTATCATCATTTCACAGTTCCCATGGTCAGCTGTGATAACTACCGCTCCACCTACCGCGATTGTATTAAGAATAATCTTGTCCAGATTACGATCCGTTGCCTGAAGAGCTTTGATCACTGCCTGTAAATTACCGGTATGCCCTACCATATCAGGCGCAGCGATATTAAGCGCTATAAAATCATAGAGCTTCAACCTGATCTTATTTACTAAAACCTGGGCGAGCTCATAGGTGCTCATCTCGGGCTTCATATCATAAGTAGCAACCTTTGGTGAAGGTATTAATACCCGATCTTCTTTATCAAATACCAGATCTCTTCCGCCATTAAGAAAAAAAGTTACATGAGCAAATTTTTCTGTTTCAGCCATACGTAGCTGTCTAAGGCCACTTTCAGAGACAACCCGCCCAATAGGGATAGTGACGTTTTCCGGGTCAAACGCGAGATGCATTTTAGGCGTTATTTTCTTTTCATA
This sequence comes from Candidatus Dojkabacteria bacterium, assembly GCA_048615375.1. Lineage (GTDB taxonomy): Bacteria > Patescibacteriota > Dojkabacteria > JAOAGR01 > JAOAGR01 > JBMCLJ01. The sequence continues at coordinate 12,843 of JBMCLJ010000010.1, forward strand.
CTGGGTCATGCCAAGAAAATGGAGATTTTTTAATAGCGGCCTCTCAAACTCAGTAAACTCATCATCAACGAATGCTCTGGTTAATTGCCGTGCCCTGTCGGACCGGTAATTAAAGAAAAACAACACATCGCCTTCCTTCACAGAAGTACTCGTCCCTTCAGCATTGGTAATTACGGATGGTTCGATAAATTCATCGGTAATGTCTTTCGCGTACCACGACTCCATCGCTTTAACAGGATCATCGAATTGCTCGCCTTTCCCCTGGGTAATCAGGTCGTATGCTTTCTGGATCCGATCCCATTTATTATTTCTGTCCATAGAAAAATATCGCCCGATAATGGTAGCGATTCGCCCTACTCCACGCCTCTGGCACTCCGCCTGCACCTGTTCAATAAAGAACTTCCCGGCATCGGGAGCAGTATCACGTCCATCGGTGAACGCGTGAATAAATACTCTATTTCCATCAAATTTATGCTTTTGGATAAACTGCAGTATTGAATACAAATGATCTGTTGTAGCGTGGACATTACCCGTGGAGCAACATCCCATGATATGGAAATTTGAGTTATTCGCTTTGCAATGTTCCAGTGCTTTAAGAATCCTTTCGTTGGAGTAGAACGAACCGTTCATGATTGAGGTGTTGATCCGGGGTAACGTCTGATAGACGATCTTACCCGCCCCAATATTCATATGACCGACTTCGCTGTTTCCCATAACGCCGTGAGGCAGACCAGCGGCAGAACCTGAAGCGTGAAGGAGACAGTGCGGGTACGCTCGCATCAGCCGGTTGAAGAGAAGCAGGTTCGCGTTTGCGACGGCATTACCCGGGTAAGGAGGCGCGATTCCGAATCCATCAAGAATAATTAATACAACGGGTTTCGGTCTTTTTGTGATTTTGGACATAGGCAGATATCATTCATACACCAGGCTCTTCATAAAAGCCGTACAAGAACCATGGTACTACATCTGTAATGAGTGTAGCAAATCAAATCTAAAATGTCCCACCGTCCGAACGGGTTGCCGTGTGTAATAATTCAACATGCCAGTGCGCCAATGTACCGTAGGGAATAATACTCATGGTACCTGTCAGTAATATGATAGAATCTATATATGTACAAAATATTCCATGAGCTGATCAACCTCATTTTTCCAAAAAAATGCGTCTACTGTGGAGGGTATGAAGATAGTTATATTTGTAACCATTGTAGTGGGTTCCTGAATCCCTACTCGCCTGAATGCTACATTACCAGAACACCAAGCAGAGACTGGGAGATCAAACCTGGTGCAAAACAAAGCACACACCTGGAAAAAGTGTACTACTTTTACCAGTACAATAAAGTCATTGAGTCCCTTATGATGGGAATCAAGTATGGGTTTCATAAAGATAAAATCAGTGAAATTGTCCGATTATTATTTCGTTCAGATGAATTCAACAAGATTTCATTTACAATATTTGACGTTATCACCTGGGTTCCTATGCATACCAGGCGGGAACGGTGGCGGGGATTTAATCAGACAGAGCTCATTGCCAAAAAAATCGGGCAACACATGCACCTTCCCAGCCTCCCAGTACTTTATAAATACAAACATACAAAAGCACAGATAGACTTAACTGAAGCACAGCGAAAGACAAACCTCATGCATACATTCAAACTCCTTCCCTCCGTGAATCTCGCTGAACACGTGAACTCAATCCTCCTCATCGACGACGTCTGCACTACCGGCTCCACATTTGAAGCCTGTGCTACAGCCATAAAAGAACACTATCCACATGTAAAAATCTACGGACTATGCCTGGCAAGAGGAACGTAGCGTGAATTGGTAATAGAAAATGAACAGTTGAAGTGTATTTACGCTGGTTCATGGTGTACACTCACTTCATGAACCGCTTTTTTATTAAAAGAGAACATATTAAAAACAAGCTCATTACCTTCAACACCGATCAGGCGAAAAAACTCCGTAAAGTTCTCCGCATGCAACCAGGTGATATGGTACAAGGATTTGATGGGAATGGGTGGGAATATGACATACAACTGAGCAAGCTGTTCAGAGAATCCGCGGTGGGAACAGTTGTGAATCAAGTACTGCATCAACGCGATACATACCTTGTACTCGTTCAATCCCTCCCAAAAAATCTAAAAGTTGAATATCTTATTCAAAAAGCTACAGAGATGGGTATTGATAAGATAGTTTTCTTTGAATCCGAGTACTCACAGGTTGACAGCACAAGAATCTCACTGGAAAAAATCCGTCGATGGAGGCGTATCGGACGTGAAGCGACGGAGCAGTCGGAGCGGATGTTTACGCCGGAGATTGAACTGTATAGAGATAATGATTTGTCAGAATTATTCGCGAGCCTTCCAGGCATGCATCCATACGAGGAAGAACTCACGTCCACTCCTACTCTATTTGTACTGGATAAAAGCGGTGAGTATTTATCTCCGGAACCGACCGCGAATTACAATCACTGCATTTTTTTCGTTGGTCCGGAGGGGGGATTTTCCCCGAGAGAGCTTGATCAGATAACCAAAAACAACTACAAACCGGTAAAAGTCTCCGAAACAATCCTTCGCGCTGAAACAGCACCAGTAGTATTCTTAGGGCAGTTGAAAGTACTGGAAATACTTACACTATCATCCCGCTCTCAAGCCTGAATATTCTGCTGGTTTTTGCGGCGACATTTGGATTATGTGTTGCGATGATACACGCGATTCTGTGTTTGGAGCAGATATATTTCAAGAGGTCGATAAATTCGGCTGCCTGGGATGAATGTAACATCGCCGTTGGCTCATCTGCCCAGAGAATCGATGGCCTGTGTACGATAGCCCGTGCAAGGGCGACTTTTTGTTTATCCAGATTATCCAGCTCATCAGGCTTTCGACTGTATCCATCGATAATTCCCACCTCAGCAAGTGCTTCTTCCGCACGCTTACGGGAATCACGGGTAGTGTGCTGCAGCTGATGCATGACCTGTACATTATCCAGAATGGTAAGTACTGGCAGTACGTTGATTGTACCGAAAAGAAAACCCATTAACTCCCCACGAAGCTTCGTGCGTTCGTCCTCCTTCATTGTATCGAGATGCTCACCTGCGATATAAATATCACCGCCGGTATTTTTCTCAGCCCCGCATAAACAGCGAAGCAAGGTAGTCTTGCCACTTCCTGATGGGCCAAGAAGTGCTATAAAATCACCTTCACGGATAACCAGATTAACTTTTTGCAGCACATCAAATATTTGTGTACCAGATCGGTACCTTTTCCCGATACCCTGAGCTTCGACAAGCACCTTCCCCTTTATTTTCCTGTTATTTTTTTTATCTTTCCTGATTGTTTTCATAGTAACTTCTCTTGATGCCAACAGCGTTAACGTACGATAAGTTTGCGCATCATACGTTGGAGTACTAAAGCCGACAAAATATAGGAAATCAGCACAATCCCCGCTCCCATACCCACTGTTTCCATCATCACCTGTGAAAGATTAAGCTCATAAAAAATCACCTGATCCAGTGTATAGGTATAGTACAGTATCACTCCTCCAAATACCATGCCAGTCGCTAACGCACTACCTACTAACGCTGCTGAACTTAGAAGAAATGCCAGAAATATAGTTCTTTTGGCAACACCACTGACAAAAAGTGTCTGAATTATTGCATGTTGAGTCTGTATACGCTGGACAAAAAGAACCAGTACTATCAGCAAGCCACTTATCATGCTGATAAGCAAAACAATATACACCAGGTAAAACAACTGATTAACCAGGTACACAGATCGTTCCTCAACTTCAGAATAACTCACCACATTTGTAAATTCAGTTCCTTCCAACGCGTTTACCAGATTTCTTTTGACTTCGATGCCTTCGCAACCGTCCTGAAGGTCTAAACCATAAAAGGCACTCGCGTACACCCCTTTTTCCTGTCGCAAGGTAGAATAATCATACTCCGACAGTAACACACCAGCACCCCCAGGCGCGAATACTTCCTGAAAAAATCCACCAGCCAGCTGCTCGTCTTCAACAATTCCGCCAACAATACGGGTAATTTCCGTTGAGCCGTTCATAACCAACTTGACCGTATCTCCGAGTTCCAGTCCGGGATGCACATTAGCAAGTGAGGTTTTTTCACTGTAATTCTCACCTAGGAATATATATTTGTTACTGGTAAAAAACGACTGCTGTACACTTTCCTGCCACAGCTTCACTTCGAGATTCTCTACCTGTTCTGGAGTGACTACAAAAAACGTATCCTGATACGTATCCAGCTCGTTCACATCCCTGTTTGCGGCTGGCTCGAACGTTTCTATATCACCGTAAATAAATTCAGGAAAATACACGCCTCCAACTCTCGTCTGGATTACTGACGCTACGTCCGGTTCTGTGTTCGCACGTTCAGGAAGTATGTTGTTCCGGTCATATTGATCAACAACCACAACATCAATATCAGAAGGAACCTCTGCCACAACGCGATTGATCTCTACCTGAGCTACACGGAGAAATAATGTAAGAATGATTGGAAGTGCAAATCCGATTACAATAGTAATTGCTGATACTTTCCGCTCAAACGGCAACGAAAGTCCCAGGCGGACAATAGCCGGAAGACGAGCAAACATAAATACAACTTTCGAGATCAATCCAGCTGTAACCTGGTAATTGTACACAAAGAGTATAACGGCACACCAGGCAAGAAGCACCACATCAAGCAAAAAGAATAAATATTGTGTTCGCAACATGCCCTGATGGCTATCAGTCAGCATAAATATCAATACGACAAGTGTAGAAACTCCGGCCACAACGCTGAATATCTTACGCGGTCTCATTACGTACGCGAGAAAAAAACCTACCGACCACATGAGGAGCAAACACGCGAGGACTATAAGGTACCACCTTAATGCGCTTTGCGACGTACCCTGAAACGAATAGTACACGATACCAGCTGCAATACCGATCCCACCCAATGGCAGTAACGATCGCGAAGAACGAAGCCTGGTCGGGGGAGCCAGGCGTATCCCACGCATTTTTACCGCAAACTGTATACCAGTCAGGTACATACCCAACAAGACCGCTGTAAGAAATAACGCAAGCCACGTACCGGCAAAGGCAAAGCCTACACTCCGGGGACTTGAATAGTACGAAATAATTGAAGCGATATCGAGGGTTTCGTAGTACCTGGAGATAATATCTTTAGAAAACTCAAGATAGACATATCCGAGTCCCCAGCCGGCGATAATACCCACAACACTTCCAATGAGGGTCACAAGAAATCCTGTAAATATAAATAAATAGGCTATATTCCCTTTTCTCACTCCCATGAGTTCGATCGTACCGAGTTGTTGCATCATTCGGTTAACAAGGAGGAGGTAGAGACCTAGTACTATCCCTATACCAATGATAATCGGGAGTAAACTTAACAGAAGAGAAACCTTACCAAAGTTTATCCCTTCAGTAACTCCTGCGGTTAAATCGAGCAAATATATTTTAAGTTCTTCAAAGATAAGGTTATTGTCATACTGGCTCAGTTGATCCTGGATAATAGTCTGGAATGAAGACCGTTCATAATCGGACGTACGCGCAACAAGAATCGCGTTATATAGCTCATTTGCACCGGCATTGTCAGGATAAATTTGTTCAGAATACTGCTGGAGAAATTCCTGCGATATATATACAGAACCTTCATACTGGAAATACCTGGAAGGCAGTGGTGCGCTGAAGCCGACAAGACCATTATCGACTATTACACTCGCGATGGTAAATGTATACGAAAACGCCTCACTAAACGTAATGATCAGCTCATCACCTTCACCGGCTCCCAGGTCTGAAGCTACAGATTGAGCCAGTACAAGCTCTGAAGGATCAATCGTGCTTTCCGGAAACTGGTTATCACTCCGTTGCGACTGGTATGCGCGTCCCAGATCCGGAAGGTATGACATAACGATCGTGTCTTCCTGTACTGAGTTTGCTGTATTGGTGACCTGAAGGGTATCCTGATACACAGGCAAATAGCTTTCAAATACAGCACTGACGCTGGCAAAAATCGAGTTAGCTTCTTCCCTGCTCCACACATCAGTAGTTCTCGGATAAATAATTCCACTTGTTACGCCAAGTTTTTGAGAGACATACCGCTCGGAAGAACGGGAATAGGAATCGTTCACGAGCAACGCTCCAGAAATCAAAGTAGCAATGACGGAAATACAGAGCACCAGTCCAGCAAAAATCTTTTTCTCTCGCGCAAGAATTTTCGCCGCATACATACATAAAAACCGCTTCCTGAACGCCAGTACAGCAACAATACTGAGCGCGGTCACAAACCCCGTAAGAAAAAACGTCGTAAATTCCCGATTCATCCGGCAATTATAAGTTGAATATCATAATATGTGAATACGCGACTACATGGAGTATAAGTACTGATATTCATTGATAGAATGTGTATTTTTTATAATTATTGTCCTGACCCCTCCAGCCATTGGCAAACACATCATCTGTCTGCTAGTTTTCTCCGCAGAAATATTTTATAATCAATTCATGGTTGATTTACAAAAAAAGAAACAAACGAAAACCAATATTCCTGATGAAATCGCAGCACTTGTACCAACAGTTATTGAATCTACAAATCGTGGAGAACGCGCGTATGACATTTACTCCCGGCTTTTAAAGGATCGCATTGTCGTTGTACATGATGAAATAGCATTTGGACTCGCGGGACTGATCATCGCGCAGTTACTTTTTCTGGAAAAAGAAGACCCGAAAAAAGACATTTATATGTATATTAATTCTCCCGGAGGTTCTGTGACTGAAGGTATGGCAATCTTTGACGTGATGAATCATGTCGCGCCGGATATAGTCACTATCGGCATGGGCATTTGCGCGTCTATGGGCTCCTTCCTGCTCTCAGGCGGAACAAAGGGCAAGCGATTTGCCTTACCAAACGCGGAAATTATGATCCATCAGCCACTGGGAGGATTTGAAGGTCAGGCAACAGATATTCAGATCAGAGCTGAACATATCTTAAGAACCAAAGAGCAGATTATCAAATACCTCGTCCAATTCACCGGGCAGAAAGAAAGTCGCATTAGAAAAGATGTCGAACGGGATTACTTCTTGAACGCTGAACAGGCGAAAGAATATGGTCTTATCGACAAAATCCTCGAAAGCGGCAAAAAAGACCGGGCGTGGAAACCGATCATGTGGTAGTTCCATTGATTGCCTTGTAAGTATGTCGCACAGGAGGTAAATCAGCGTTTCTAGGGATGGATTCTCTCCGAAACGTGAGAAACTGATCAGGACGAATTATACCTGCTTGAATAAACAACAACCTTTGTAGGTATTTATCAACGCCATAGGTTTTTAATATATACTCATGATGTGCAAGCACTGCCCGCGATGTAAGGGAAAAAGATCTTTGCTCGGTAGGCGTTAAAACAGCATAATGAGCTCTTCTGTAACCAGCAGATCTTTGGGCTGACTGAGTATCCTGTTTACTTTCTCCAGATTCTTGAGTACCACCGGCAAGGACTCTGCTCGATGCAGAGAGCTGCCCTGATGTAATAAAAGTTAGATACTTAAGAATCAGATTTCTCGCTAAATCAAGTACTGGCACTGGTAAATCGATAGGTTTTGAGTTTTCGTTATAATAAATATCACCATTATTATCCATAAACAGAGACATATCTAGCATATTGCTTTTTAGGGGATGAGGAATAGAAGACTGGATCTCTACTCTGTGTCCTTTTCTAAATTGAGGAGGTAGGTACAGAACCAAAGAATTGATTAAGTATTCAGCAAGTTCCGGATTTTCCTCAACATAAAACCCATCTCCGATAGAAGCAACAAACCATTTCCTGCTTGTTCTCAACATTTCGAGCATCATTCTATTTTCCTCTTGTAGTTGTATTATCTGTTCCCTATCCTTTGGAGCAGATTCAATGAACATAGCCTGAAATAGATAATCCACAATAACATGCTGAGCCACCAGTGGTGGTGAATCCCCAAATCTATGCATATCTCTTGTTAATGCATCCAGGAAACGCTTACTGCTGCTTCGGCAGTTGAAGTCATCCATCTTGCCGCCAGATCTGCTTTAACACCCATTTGAACTACATTTTCAAAAAATGGTCCAAGCCGTACCACTTCAGGATTAAGGAGGGCAAGCATTGTCTTCCACACCACCAGTGCGTTTTCTATCTCACTGTCTGTATAACCCGAGTCTATAGCCGATTCAGCTTCAAGAGAGTCAGGATCTGCCGTTTTAAAAATTTTCCTACCCAATTTAACATAGGTGCGATTTAACAATGCAAGAATAGCTGCAAAACTTTCACTTACATCAAATTCAGGAGATACTAAATATCCACGATGGGATGTCGCATGCTCTGCTAACTCACTATCATGCTCCAGCTTTTCAACTAATTCCCGCACATTTGTATATCTTCCGACTCGTTTAATAAGTGTATCTGTATATTCAACTCTTTGTCGCCCGGCAACCTTGAACAGTTCTGTCAGACCATTCATCAATAGTTTAGAAAGGTCAGCAGATTCAGCAATCTTCGTGAAAATATCCTCAAAACACCGGTACACAAGTTTTGTATCCTGAGTCAGTGATGCTGCAAGAAGCATATCGTGAACATAATAGACAAATAAACCTGGACTGCGCTGCGCATCCTGAAAGTACATTTCGATAAGGTTACCGGCGACTTGTTCAAGTGCCAGCTGTAACGGTTCTCGAGTTTCCTCAGAGTAATATAAACTTACTATATGCTGAAGGGGGAGGGTAGCACTACGCAGACACAGCGGTAATTGGTCATTTTTGTATTGAAGCTGTTGTAGCACCTCGGGATCGCGACCATTACTTCTAATGAATTCTCCAGCATGGTGTACTAAAGCAATCATTTCTTCATCAGTAATATGAGTGTTAATACGTAGATCCACTACCGATGTCGCAAAAAGCTCTGCTCCCTCAGGATCAAGTACAAATCCCCGAATCCAGTCTATAATCGCCTGGTTTCGAATAACTCGATTCGCTTCCTGTTCTGTACGGTGAAGATCCCGTTCACGAACCCATGCATTTGCAACTTGGTTAACTTGTTTTTTCTTTTTACCTGGTTTCCCTGAACTGGCATTAATCTCTTTTTTCTTCGATTCCTTGAGTATCTCACCATGTTCGATCTGTTGCGGGATTGCTTTTTCTGCATGCCAATGGTTTACCACGTAATCAAGTACAATCCCTGCAAGGGTTATTGTTGGAGCCGGTGCCTGGCTTACAAAATCAGGGTACCTCCCACGGATCAACGCTTCTCAGTATGATACCCTTAAACTCCGTAAGTACTCCCGCATGAGAGCCATTGGAGTCAGGAGCATATGTTCAGCTTCCGAGTCACCCTGCTTATCGGAAACGAGATCAGTGTGAACTCTTTCCTCACCCCGACTCATCCTGTCAACAACTGCACTCCAGTAATCTGGGCTTGTCCACTCTGTTACAGGGAAAGGGGATACCGGGAAATCGACCGGAACTAATTTTTTCGTATCATCCTTTACGAAACAAGTGATAGGATCTCGAAGACTTTGTAAACTAGTGGAGATCCCACACCTGAATTATATCCCATAACTCTATATTACCATAATGGTAAATATTAACCGCACTATTTTCCGTATTCATACCGGAAATTCTCGGGTTATTATGGGAACCGGGGAAAATGGCATATTATCATTGACGCAATTCAAAGCAAACCGAATGCCGGAAAATTTCAGAACTATACAACGCATATCTTGCACGCGATATTGTTCAGCTCCTCAATGTAGAAAAAACCGAGTCAGTACACGAACTCCTCCTCTATCTTTCATCAACCATTGGTAACATGACCAACATATCTTCTATAGCAAACAAACTGAATATCAACTTCGATACTGTGAAGCGTTACCTTTACTACCTGGTGAAGACATTAATTATAGCCGGGATCCACCCATACTTTACCAGCCCAGCCAAAGAAATCACCAAGGCACCAGTATACTACTTCGAAGATGTAGGACTGAGAAACTACATTAAGCAGTATCAGCCAGAGAAGGCTTTTGTAGTTAATCTCACTCTCCAGGAGACAGTACACGTCGAAAACACACAAGTTCACTTCATTCCGTACTATGAACTCTTTACAGAGGAACTCGGTTTATTCTCGTAATGTATTCAGGAATTTATAACTTCAGTTGAAACGTCTGTAAAGCTTTTGGAGAAATTCTCCCCTGCTCCCCGAATTCATGAAGTACTTCTTCTATGAGTTCATTAGCTTCAAGCTGGACAAACTGACAGTCAACGCGATCGCAGAGGTCGTGATGCCTCGCTACAAGCTCGTCAATTGTCCTCCGGTTATGCTCCATCAGTTCTTGATAGAGTTGCATAATACCAAAAAGCACTTTTTTAGGAATTAAATCATCTTTCGCGAATTCTTTTAATTCATCAAGAACTTTTTCATCGCCGAGCAAACGGGCTTTATGATACTTGTAGTTATAACTGAGGAGCTTATCCTGAAGAGAAATATAAGGATCTACTTTCATTAGTAATTGCTCAAACCAGGTAAGCCTGAATGATCGCGATCCTACTTTCGCGTGCGCGGCGTACCTGACTGGGTCTATCGAAGCGATAAACTGTTCCTCTCCCTCATCGAGTTTCTCGAGCTGTTCTGAAAATGACTGATGGAGCTTATTGAAGACAATCTCCGGAAGTAAGCCTTTTTTGAAAAGCGAATAATACGTTGAACGTTCTACAATCAAACAGTATCTACGGAGTACTTTATCCATTTGGTTTAAATATTTAGCAGACTTCTTTTCTATCCACCCTTCGATTAACTTTTTATCTTTCTCCAGCTTTTCAGAAACGATATCATGATTCACTTTATACGCCTCTTCTCCTATTTCATTAATTTTACGGAGTTTTTTTAACTTACGTACAAGCCCCTGCAGGACAAAGAGCTCGGTAATTTTAAGTTCTACACGGTTAACGCAGCTCAGCTTATTCAGCTGCAGGAACCTGATAAGAGGTTCGATAGTCAGAGCGTTAATGACGAGCGTGAAAAGAATAGCACCGAGCACAATTTGCAGAAATAATTCACGCATCTCCTCGTGACCTGAGGGAATTGATAGGATAATAATCAACGGCAAAGCACCACGCAATCCCCCCCAGTTTGATACATGCATCCATTTGAACGGTATTTTTTTACTCGTCTCCACAAAGATATTGTAGATACCGAATATGCCATATACAGAAATTGCCCTGCCCAGGAGGAGTGTGCCGGTTGTAATCGCAACTATCTCAATATTCCCCCAGAGAGAAGGCAGGTTAATCTCGTATCCAATAAGGAGAAAGACAATCGAAGTTGTGACGAATACAAGGAAATCCCACATTTGATGCATATTGTGGCTGATTTTTGGGGAAATCTTTGTCCGGCCGTAATTTCCAAGTACAAGTCCGGAGGCAAGCACGCCAATTATCCCGGAAACCCCCATATACTCACAAGCGATAAAGACAATGTGCGCGAGTATTATTGTAAGAGTAATTTCTACTGAATCA
>JBMCLJ010000011.1:0-24128 GCA_048615375.1 Candidatus Dojkabacteria bacterium
ACGCTCAGGTTAAGTTGCAATGGCGTATGCCAGATACTTCACTGAACAGACCTGAAGTAAGATCTTAATTTTTGTATTGAACTGATATAATCATCCATGACATTCCTCGGGATCGATATTGGCTTTGATAGATGTGGGTATGCCGTGCTGGGTACGAAGGGTGGGGAGGCGGAAGGAGTGATGATGGGAAATGAGGTCGAGGTGGTCTCGGCGGGGATGGTGAGTACGGATAAGGGGATGGGGATTGAGGTGAGGTTGAGGGTTTTGTATGAAGATCTGGTTTCGTTGAAGAAGAAGTACGAGCCAAAGTATGTCTCGATCGAGAAGCTGTTTTTTCACCGGAAGAATATGACGTTTGAGAAGATTTGTATGGCGAAGGGAGTTGCTATGCTGGCGTTTTATGACTGCGAAATCCTTGAAATCGAGCCGAAACGCATGAAACGTGAGATAATCGGCGACGGGAATGTTAAAAAATCAGAGATTCGCCCGATACTGGAGCAGCTACTCGGGTATTCGCTCCAGGGCGTGTATGACGATACCATAGACGCGGTCTGCCTCGCACTCTACCATGAGCGACTCGTCAAATTCACAAAACAAAGTCCCGGTACGAATCCCGGTTAACCAGTTGAAACTCTGAATCAGGGTATACTCCAGCGAATGAAGCGTAACCTCTGCCAGCTTTTTTCTTTTGCGAAAATTTGAATTCAAAACCATATAGCTTCCCGCCACCTTCTTCAATATAATCAATCTTTGCACCAGTATATGTTCTCCAATAGTAGCTGGATCGGGAAATCTGATTGTAAGAGAGATACTTGAAACGTTCAGAAATCATCAGGTTTTCCCACAATTTGCCCGCGTCATCGCGCTCCTGCACAGGCTTGAAATTATCGATTACAGCATTCCGTACACCATTATCTACAAAATAGATTCTATCCTTTTTTGTAATCTCCTTACGTAGATTTCTCGCAAAGGCAGGTAACCTGAATAGTACGAAAGAACGCTCCAGCAAATCAATATAACGCTCAACCGTGGTGCTTGATATTCCAAGGATTTGGGCTAGTTCATGAATGGATACTTCGCTTCCTGTCTGGAATGCAAGTAAACGAGTTAGATTGCGGAGAATCTTAGAATACTTTATGTTGTCCAGCTCGAGAATATCTTTATACAGATATGAGCGTGTTATGTTCTTGAGTTGCTGTTCTTTTTGTACGCTATTACGTGTTGTGTACACATCCGGGTAAGCACCATACACCATTATTTCTTCAATCTGCCTATCCAGCTCAACAGTATTAGTTCCATGACTGAGTTCTTTCAGTGAAAGTGGATAAAGAATATAACTCGCATGTCGTCCAGTCAGTGGTTCTACGATTTTATTAGCAATATCAAAAGACGAAGAGCCCGTAACAATGACTTTCAAACCGGGAAATGTATCGTGAATAATTTTTAGATTAATTCCAATATTTTCTATCCTTTGGGCTTCGTCGATAAAGATCAGATCGTACCCTTCTATGAGAGATCGGAGTTGTCTGGAATCCCTGCTTGAAAGAATTTCATGATAGGTTAATTCATCAGCATTGATTACCAACGATTCGACACCTGATTGGTCTACAATAGACTGTACAAGCGTAGTTTTTCCCACCTGGCGTGCACCATAAACTATAACAATTTTATCTCCCCGTTGTGCCTGATTATAAATCTCATTAAAAAGTTTTCGTTTTATATTCATGTGAAATTTTAACGCGAATTTTTCAAGTTGACAAGTAAAATTCACGTAAATATTGCACATAACATCTCAGTCGGAATCATAATTACTCTGCCAACCTTTCATTTTTCATTCCCGCCTTCATTCCACCACGTGTTGCGACTCGATGACATATACGCAATAATACGTCACTATGATTGGATATATTTCTGGAACAGTGGTCTGGGTTGAGCCTGCCAGGGTGATTATGAACGCGGGTGGAGTGGGGTATGAAGTGGTGTTTCAAAACCGATTAACCAGGGAAGATCAGGGAAATGAACTTGCACTCTATATCTGCCATAAAATATCAGAATATGGCGAGACCATGTACGGGTTCCTCACCATGGAGGAAAAGCTGATATTCGAAACACTTGATGATATCAAAGGTGTAGGATCAAAGGTTGTATACTCAATTATTACCGGGGCACAGGTAAAGTCTTTTTCTGATCTCCAGAATATTTCCCTTGACGAATTAGTAAAACTCAATGGAGTAGGGAGGGCTACCGCGCAAAAATTCCTGCTTGGCCTCTCTAATAAGCTCAAAAAAGAGATTGACCTGGAAAAATTAACCCAGGAAAACGGAAAACGCCAAAGACCTTTACAATTCGCCCAGGAAATAGAGACCCTGGTAAGCTGGGGAATGAAGCGAAAAGATTTAGAAACATTCGTCACCGAACACGAAGCCGAAATAAAAGGCATGAATTCCGAACAATTCATCAAACACGCGTTGAAACATTTACATATTGACCACGTTTAGTCTAGAATGAATTGTTTATACATGGCAATTTTTGAAGAAATTAATCAGGACACGGTGCCCCAGCCAATACAACAAAATACGCGTGATGCACGGACGGGGTCTGCATCGGAGATCAGAACGCAGGATATTGCGTCCCAACGAGGGGAAGAATCGCTTCGGCCGAAGACTTTGCAGGATATTATCGGGATGCAGAAGGAGAAAGATAAATTGAAAATTCTTCTCGAATCCGCGAAAATTCGTGAGGATGTTGTTGATCATATATTGTTCTATGGTCCACCAGGACTGGGAAAAACAACTTTTGGTAACGCGCTGGCCGCGGAACATGGAACAAATTTTGTATTTACTTCTGGTCCTGGTATCTCATCCAAGGCGGAACTCGCTTCAATTCTCACCAATCTCCAACGTGGAGATTTCCTCTTCATCGACGAAATCCACCGCCTCAATAAAATCATTGAAGAGTTCCTTTACCCGGTGCTTGAAGATTTCTCCATGGATATGACGCTTGGAAAGGGAAGTCTGGCTAAAGTGATGAAACTTGATTTGCCTAAATTTACTTTGATAGGAGCTACTACACAGATTGGTTTGATCAGCGCGCCTCTCAGGGATCGCTTTGGGTCGATTTTCAAGCTGGATTTTTATTCATTACAAGACCTGACGAGTATTGTTCTCAGTTACGCGGAAAAATTTGGAGTAGGGATAGAAGCAAAGGCGGCTTTTGAAGTGGCGCGACGATCCCGGGGAACCGCTCGAATCGCGATACGCAATTTAAAACGTGTTCGTGACTACTCACTTGCCTGTGGAGAGCCGAAAATTTCTGTTCAAACGACATTGCTGGCGTTTATTGAGCTTGGGATTGATGATTTTGGGATAGATTCTGTAATGCATAAGTATCTTGACGCGATTATCAGCAATTTTGAAGGCGGGCCGGTAGGGCTTTCGAATATCGCGGCGAGTATCTATGAGGATGCCCGTACAATAGAAGAGGTGTACGAGCCATATCTGATTAAAATAGGTTTTGTGAAACGTACAAACCAGGGAAGAGTCGTAACGAAAAAATGTATGGAGTATGTTCATCGGGAATAAACGTGATAAATAGTGGATTACAGCCACATCATACATATGTAAATCTTTGGATTTCTGGTATGATCATCAAGTGAATTTCAGAGCAAAAAATTTCCTTGTATCTGTAGTCGTGCCTGCTATCGCTATTGTACTGCTTAACCTTGCTGGTTTTGATGGATTTATCCTGTATGGAACAATAATTCTCGCGGCATTGATATACTATTTTCTTAGTTTCTGGCTTTATAACTTTAATGTTCACCCGCATGGCTTTATTACTATACTTGTACCTCCAGTGCTTTGGTACAGCTCTTTTTTACTGATATACGAATTTTTCCTGATTGACTTGCGGGTGGTGTTTCAGGTTGCGATTATTATTATGTTTCTGGCTTTGCAGTATTACTACATGTCTACCCAGAATATTTTGAATATTTCACACTTTCGTTCAATCAGCCTTTCGCAAGCCGCGTATACCACGAATAATTTTTATACGGTATTAACGTTTTTTACGGTATGTCTGGGTGTATTTCTTATTCCTGATGTGATGATAATCGTCAAGCTGGGAATAATGTTTTTCTTTTTTTTCCTTCTTTATAGCATTTTCGGTACGCTCAATCATATAGATTTTCCGCAATTGGTTTATGGAGTATTTTTATTCAGTACTGTTTTATTGTTTGTAGCAGTATTATTTCTGACCGGGTTATTTGACCCAGGCAAGCTTATTCTGATAAGTATATTTTTAACGCTCATATTTCGCTGGATGGTAGTTTTAACCTTGTTTCCCACGAGAAAGCTGCTTTCAACATTTGACTATTTTCAGTTTATCTTTGAAATAACCATTGGAGTATTTATTTTATACTTCGCGGCATTCCGGTAAAGGTGTATTTGTAAAGCTTTATTCACAGTATATTTTTGTTTTCTTACACGGAGTAGGGAGTAGTAGCTGTTTTTAGAGTGCTCATGTCCCCTTCTTCCTCCTCCCTGTTACTTTTTTTGGGAATTAATTTTTATAGTGCTTAAAAAAATTGAGTCTGGGATAAAAAAATATTTTGACAGTAATAAAATCTGTCAAATTCATCGCGACGGATTATGAGTGGAAAACGTTGTAAAATCAGTCTTTTAAAACTGAGTATAATATCCCTTATACTCAGTTTAGCATGTGGAAGAGAGAGGAGGGTGGTTCTTTATTCTTTTTTGCAATGAATCGGATTAATGTGGATTTATTTTAATAAACGCGAATAAAGTGCCCGTAAAAGTTCAACGTTTTCACACAATTTCAAATCGAGGATCTAACTAAATTTTTATGGATTTTGTCGTACATCTGGATATCAATACTTGTGAATAATCAGGAACAATGATTATTATTCCCTATGGGTGATTTTATAACCTTTGCATACACACGCCGCAAGGTTACATTGGCTTACTTCCCTTGGTAATATCCGGCGATTTAAGGCCGATAAAATTTTTTAGAAGAGTAAACTTATCATCTTATCACGGTTTGTTTTTATCAAAATGTCTGAAAAGTGATATTCTTAGGTTTACGTGAATACAGTATGGTTAGTAATTCAACAATTTCAATTAAATTCGAAATAATGTCAGATTAATGTAAGTATGTGAAGTAATATGTTTACGGTGTAAATTTAATAAAATATGCTTTACATGCAGTTTAAAAATGTTATAGATGAAATATTTTCATATTGTATATGCATTAAAAATAATTATCTCCTTAATACTCGCAAATTTTAAGATTTGTAAGTTACGGCGAAGTGTTGTAGTAACTGAGTATAATATATTTCGGATAAATTGACTGAGATTTGAGCTCCGTGGTAATTTTTGATGATCAGGACGTGGGGTAAAAGAGGAGTATTTTAAAATTAAAACTGCGCGGTGACTATGTAGGTAGCTGTCTGACTATAGGCTCCGGATGGAGTGCTGGGGTCGACACTTGCCTGGTGGGTGATGAGGGCAGTATTGGTAGTGTCAGTACCAGCGGGGCCGTTCATACCATCTGAGGTATAGAGCGTTGTCTCAGTGGTACTGCTGTAGGGGTAGACGTAGCTGGCGTTCGTACCAAAACTCCCTCCCCGGTACACAGTGCCATTCGTCGCGTAACCAGAATCAAGTGTAATACCATACCCTTCTATGCCAGCAGTAAGTATTCCTGTACCGAGTGCATCAGCGAAAGTATGTGATCCATTACTAAACATTCCAGTAGTGTAATAGGACACAATATATCCAGCAACAGAGTTCGTAGTTACCTTAAGACGGTAGCTGCAGCTACTGATGTTTGTTGTCTCAAGGAGCTCTGGTGTTAAATTACAAACTCCTGGACCTCCTCCCAGGATAAGATCACCTGTATCACCACTGTTTCTAATAGTAAACGCGATATATGGTTCAATAGACGCGCCAAGCACTACTTCATTAGCTCCACTAACATAGAATAGGAACGCTCCAAGATCAAGAGATGTCTGCATAATAATGGGATAGTTATATGGAGTAGCACTGGTTTTAACTTTAGAAGCCGCGAGAGTTAAGGTGTGCTCAACTCCAGGAGCGAATGAAGGAGCTGTGCCGCTAGAGCTGTCCAGTGTGATGGTGATTACTGGATTTGTACTCCCTATACCCTCATTTTGAATGTCAATCTCCCAAATGCCATTATCGTCGGTACCTGGACTTGCCTCCAGAGCAGTTACGCCTCCATCGAGAGTAATATCCGCCGCGGTGAGTGCTGATAAGACTTCTATCCCCTCAACAGAAATGGTTATCACCTGGCCATCCTGGTCTAACGGTGTATTAGTAAAAAAATGAATCGTAGGAGTGATAGCAGTAGCTGTATCGGCAGAATTATCCGAGATATTGGTACCGGTGATATGACCCTGAATTTCCCTCCCACCACTCAGGAATACAACATCTGCTGTTTCATCAATGCTCAGAGCATCGGTGGTATTTGTTGCAGAAATGGTTTTAATACCAGGATCGGAAGAAGTCAATGTGGCTGTTACTACCCCGGATGCATCGGTTGGGCCAGCTGGTTGAATAATCGCATTCCCTGTGCCTGTAGCGTAGATAGTTATATCTTTATCAGGTATCGGATTATCATATTGATCATACAACGTTATGGTAATAGTGACAGTATCAATAGAATCAGCGAGCGCGGTGACCTTGTCGACAGTTAATGTTGAACGCTGGAGATCTGTTTCTCCTGCTGTGAAGGTTATTTGTATCGTCATGGGTAAGGTTATTCCATCTTCAACTACTGTTGCAGAGATTGTTTTTATCTCGGCCTTGGTAGATTTGATAGAGCCATTCGTAGCTCCAAAAGCATTGGTTAGAGAAGTTGGTTGAGAAATGGTATTGTCAGATCCGGTTGCTGAGATGGTAATTGTCTTCCCCTGGACAGGGTTATCGTACTGATCTCTGAGTGTTACAGTGACTGTAGAAGTCGAATTCCCGTCTGCCGGCAGTGAAAAGGTATTTGCAGACAGTGAGGAGTTGCTGCTGCTTACAGAGCCTGCAACGAACTCTACTTCAGCAGTATCCTCCAGATCCAAACCATCAGTAATGCTTGTGGCGCTGATAGTTTTCAGCTCGGCTTTCGTTGAGGCGATAGTGGCGGAGGTTTGCCCATTTGTATCTGTCAGATAACCAGGCTGGGTAATGGTATTACTGGTGCCCGTTGCTGAGATACTGATTTCCTTGCCTGGTAAAGGATTGCCAGCAGCATCCCGTAAAGTAATTGTTACAATAGCTTCTTCAATGTTATCTGCTATTCTCATGTAATTATCAACTTCTACAGTAGACTGTGTCTGATCAAACAGGACTTCCTCAAACGTCACCTCCGCAGTATCGCTTAATACAATGCCGCCATTGGTGACAGTTGCTGAGATTATTTTTGTTTCTACCGTATAACTGCGGATATAGCCAATTGTGACTCCGCTTCCATCAGTTGCCGAAGCAGGCTGGACGAGTGTATTTCCTGTTCCGGTAGCGGCGATAGTTACCTGTTCTCCACTGATGGGATTATTGTATTGATCTTTTAAGGCAATGGACACCGTAACGGTATCGCTATTATTAGCAAGAGCAGTACTTGTTGAAACATCAACAGTTGATGCACTCTGGCTTAATGCTCCTGCAATAAAGGTGACATCCTGAGTTTGTACTATAAAATGATTATCTGTTGTATTTTCTGCAGAGATGGTTTTTAATTCGGCTCTTGTACTTGTAAGTGTAGCGGTAACCTGTCCATTGCTATCGGAAGTACCGGAAACGGGTACAAGGTTATTGCTATTGCCTGTGACATAAATTGTTATTGATTTCCCCTGGATTGGGTTGTCATTTTCATCGTTAACGGTAACTGTTATCGATACAGAGTCACTATTATCTGCAATTACTGATGTCTTGCTCACAGCAACAGTAGAGCGAGTTGCGCTCGCAGCGCCAGGAGTAAAATCTATTGCAGGCTGGGTATCTAGTTGTAATGAGTCTTCGACAATAGTTATTGAAATTGTTTTACTTCCAATATCAGTAGACGCTATTGTCCCTGTCGCCTGGCCTGATGAGTTTGTTACGGAAGCAGGCTGGGTAATAATGTTTCCTGTACCAGTCGCGGAAATCTGTACTGTTCTTCCTGAAACAGGATTGTTGTACGCATCTCTCAGAATAACAGTTATTGTCGAAGTATCTGTCCCGTTAGCTTCGAGACTTGTTGGCGACACGGTAACTGTTGAGAGGGATGGACTTGGTACTCCGGCAACAAAGGTTACATCAACTGTAGTATTTAAAACAATAGAATCAGTACTATCCTCAACTGTTATAGTTTTATTTTCAGCTTTGGTTGAAGAAATGGTAAATGAAGATTGTCCATTGGAATCAGTTAGTGGCGGGGTGGATACTGTATTATTAGAACCGGAAACTGTTGGAGCTATCTCCTTGCCACTGACTGGATTTCCTGCTGAATCTTGTAAGGTTACTGTAATTGTAATTACCTGAGTACCATCGGCGACTTGAGTTAAGGTATCTGCAGTTATTGTAGAGGTGTCAGGATCTACAGCCCCGGTGCTTACGATTACATAGTCAGATTCAGCATTCGGCATCGTTACCTCTCCTGTGTTTTGTACTGCGAAAATTTTCCAACCTGGTGGAGTGCTTGTAGTCATGAATTTTACTGTGAATGTCCCTACCCCATTACTCATGGAAATATTCCGGCTACCTGCTACTCCGCTGTCATCAAATTCTGCAAGTGTGTCGTCTGTACTCAGGTTAATATTTGCTGCGTAGTATGGTTTAAGCTCATTGTTATTATTGACGGCGTAGATATATGCTGTGGTTCCTGTTACGCCTGTCTGCGCGGTAGAAGGCGTACCAGTAATACCACTTCCCTCGACGAAAGACTGTCCTGGCATCTGGATGAGGAACTGGGTGGGTTTATCTACTTTGAAATCATACAGGTTTGCATCTGATCCGTATGCTGTCCATGCCGAAGTATTGCCAGCCCTGTCTCGTGTTCTTGTTTGCCATTTATACTCCTGATCTGCATCCAGGCCTGTAAACGTAGTGCTTACCGCGTGCAAGGTTCCAGTTGTATACGAACTTACTGTAACTGTTCTATTGGGCGTTCCGGTGAAGGTACTTGTCTGCGGGAGTAGTTCTATATCCCAGTATATTCTATCAGCACCACCAGTGTCATAGATATTTGATTCCAATACAACTCTATTCGTTGCAGCAAGCTCGCCTTCATTGATTAATGTTACACCGTCATTCTGGTATTGGAGCATATCACTGGGAATGACGGGGCTTACATTGTCGACAAAAATACCGTCAGAAGTAGTCGCTTCTGATGGTCCATTACTGTCATATGTCCTTGCAGAAACATAGTATGTTGTTGCTGTTATGAGTGTTAAATCAGTTCTTGTAAAAGATGTGTCGAGACCTACATCTGTCCAGCTAACTAATTGTGTCCCACCAGGACTGGTTCCAATAGCGTATTCGTAACCATTAATGAGAGCCACGCTATCCCAGTGTGCGCTTAAAGTGGTTGTTGAATTAGTGAGATCTTCATCACTTCCCAGACCATCATATACATACGATGGCGCCGTGGGTCTGGGGTACACTAAGACAGGAGAGGATGTTCCTGAGGATAGCGCTGAAGGACCGGAATTTTGGCTGACTGTGATCAAAAAGCCGCCTGAAGTGTTCTCGGTGTTGAAAGTAGTCGTAAATTGATAGCGACCACCGGAGAAATTACTATTTATCGATCCTGCCGTTGAACTGCTGTTGAATTTGGCGGTTGCGTCATCGGTAGACAGGTTTAAGTTACCTGAGTAATCAGTGATCCAGGTATTATTCTGATTGACGACATACGCGTAGCTTGCAGCGCTTGCCAGACCGGTAAGCTGGCTGTCCGGTGTGCCGGTCACACCAGAACCATCAGTAAATGTCTGGCCGGGTAGCTGAATCAGGAATTTTGAGGGGACGATTGTTCGAAAATCATACCCTGTGCCATTATCAAACTCAATCCAGCTTGATGAAAGCCCGTTACTATCAAGAACTCTCGCGCGCCAGTGGTAATACTCTCCATCAGTTAATGAAGATACTGGGAGATCAATATTCAGACTCGTATCTGCAACAGACCCTGCTGGACTCGACTGGTAGTTGGCAATTCCAGTAAATGCAGTTCCATGCGGCTGTAGCTCGACCTCGAGGGTAAGTGAATCTGTAGTATCTGAATCCTTTGCTGACACAGTCAAACAAACACTTGTAGTATAAACGTCATCACCTAAGTTTATGCTATTCGAGCAGTTTAAGTCTTTTTGATCAAGCGTTTCGAGTACAGGGGCGTTTGATGAGTTGATAATGACAGTGCCCGCATCTCCAGGATATGAACAACCGTTGTTATCCGCGGTTACTGCTCCGGTATGTGTATTGCTTGTGGTATAGATAATCGAGATCCTGCCACCACCACCGCTTCCTCCACTGCTTGGACCTCCACAACCTGCATTAGCTGTAATATCACCTGATCCTTCGAGAGTATTAGCTAGCAAATAGACGCTTCCTCCGGATCCACCACCGGCGTAGCCTTCGCCAGTATACCCGTTAGAAGAGAGTGTTCCGGCGACCTGGATAGTACCTTGCGCAGAGATCTTAACAGCTCCTCCTCCTGTACCTCCTACACTATCAACACCATACCCTCCACCGCTACCAAGGTCTATCGGAGCGGAGGCGCTTCCGTACGTACCGGCTTTGCCCGTGGCATCTTCACTCGGACCGCCACTTCCCTGTGCACCTGCCCCTCCATATCCAGCTCCCTGTCCGCGACTACCACTCGTTAATCCGTCAGCACCCTGTCCAGGTCCGCGACTTGCTCCATATCCTGATGTTTGTACGGTCGAGCCGCTGGTAATATAGAAATTTGTCACGTCAAAGGTAAATCCTACTCCATCAGTGTCGTTTGTGTAGTGCCCCTCCAATGTCCAAATAGCATTATTCTCGACATGCACATTTCTATAATTATGCTGTGTTCCATCCAGACTGGGAGCTGCATTCCAGTTTTGGGTTTGAGTAATAAATAGATCATTATTTGTTTCATCTAAAGACGCTACGGTACCATTCTCTCCTGGGCGAGTAGAACCTGATAATGATGAGACGGTACCAGTATACGTATTCGTTCCCGTGTATGTAATTAATATCCGCCCTCCTCCACCGGCACCTCCGCCATCTGTTGAATTACTATCACCTCCATTAGCAGTGAGTACTCCAGAGCCAGTATAATCATTCGTGTCAATATAAATGCTTCCTCCACTGCCCCCACCAGAGTATGAACCGTCCGCTATTTCACCATCAGAATCAATTGTGCCATTTACAGTTACCATCTGTGAAGCCACTATTTTAATTGCGCCACCTCCGTCACTGCTCAGATCTGTTGCTCCACATCCGCCACCACTGCCAAGATAAATTGGATTAAGAGCTGATCCATACCCAGTTCCTCCCAGGTCTCCTCTACTACTATCTCCCGCATCACCTCCATAAGCTCCACCACCACCACGTCCACTACAGTTTCCTTCGCCACCTCCTGGTCCATCTCCATACGGATCGAGACTATCTCCTCCCGCAAAACCAGTTGTTTTTATTGTTGATCCAGCGTCAAGATTGAAATTTGATACATTAAACACAAAGCCGATTCCATCAGTATCGTTAGTATAGAACCCTTGTAAAGTCCAGGTAGCATTATTTTGTACATATATAGTATTATAAGTGTGCTGACTCCCCTCACGTGCAGGATCAGCATTCCATATCTGGCTGGCTGTGATGTATAAGTCATTGTTTAGCGAATCCACGATAAGAAGTGTTCCATCATCGCCAGGGAAATTGGTGCCAGTATTAGCGGCGAGCGTACCTGTGAAGTTGTTTGTCTCATAGCTGACATAAAGCCTGCCGCCGCCACCGTCACCACCGCCGTTTGAACCACCGTTAGCGCCGTTTGCAGTTATTGATCCAGATCCATCAATTGTACTGGCAATAATAGCTATGCTACCACCTGCGCCGGCTCCAGTATAAGAACCGATGCCAGAGAAACCGTCTGAACGTAATGTTCCATTCACAGTCACAGCCCCAGTACCATTAATCGTGAGAGCACCTCCACCATCACCTCCAATAGCACTACTTCCGTGACCACATCCGCCACCACTTCCCAGTGTAGTAGGCATAATTGTTTTGCCGTAGACAATCCCACCTTCACGGCCGTTACTCGCGTCTCCGCCTTTTCCTCCGTGGCCACCACCACCTGATCTATTACTACAATACCCTTCACCACCACCGGTACCGTAGCCATTAGTTGAGTTTGAATTACCTCCCGGGTAACCGATTGTAGCCACTGCAGCTCCTGAATCCACAGTAAAATTATTTACATTAAATTCAAATCCTACTCCATCGTTATCGTTCGTGTAGTACCCTTTTAATGTCCAGGTAGTGTTGTTCTGGACATATACATCGTTGAATGTATGAACACTTCCTTCTAGTACTGGATCGGCTCTCCATGTTTGAGACGTAGTGATATACAGGTCGTTACTTGTAGCATCATGAATCACAATCGTTCCATCCTCTCCTGGTGTGTTGGTTCCAGTGTTTGCAGTTAATGTTCCAGCAAAACTATTTGCACTTGTATAGCTTATGTATACTCTTCCACCTCCTCCGTCTCCGCCGCCGCTGGAACCACCGATACCTCCGTTTGCAGAGATAGAACCAGTACCTTGTATTGTTGACGCGTTTAGATAAATACCTCCTCCAGCACCTCCTCCAGCATAGATACTGGATGCTGATCCTCCATTTGAACTTACTGTTCCTGATATAGAAATAGTACCCGAAGCGATGAGTTTAACCACTCCACCACCATTTCCACCTGGAGCATTATTTGATCCACAACCTCCTCCACTACCGAGGTTAATAGGGTTAAGTGCAGCGTTATAAACCGTTCCCCCTGGGTCGTTACTACTACTATTTCCTCCATTACCTCCATACGCTCCACCACCTCCACGTCCGCTACACACTCCTTCACCACCCCCTGGACCATCACCAATGGGATCGTTACTATCTCCACCTGCATATCCTTTACCATTTGCAGTGATAGTACCCGTAATATCCGCATTTACCGCATCTATTGCAAAACTTCCATAATCCGTTCCGTCAAACCCCTTCACACTGACTGTCTCTCCCGAACCAACAGTAAGATCCCCGATATTATAATGATGCCCGGCGACTTCTCCCCCCGCACAATCTGTAGCGGGATTCCAGTTCTGGCCCTGGTGATCACCACCATCCAGACAGGTATAGATCGTTGTCCAGCCAGTATTGTTGCCGGAGTCAGTAAAATGCGTGATACTTATCGTGGTACCATTCACATTAGTACTGTCCTGAACATCAAGATAATTGACGTTTCTTGATCCTTGAGGGTCGATTCTCCACGGTGTACCGGGAGCTGAGGAACGTAGAGACAGGTAGGTACTTTCACTTCCCTGTAATGTCAAAGTGCCGATAATTGTCTGCGTCTGCGCCGGGTCTCCCGGGAAGGAAAGTGTGCTCGTGGTACTCGTTACTTTTGAAAGATTATTAAAAGTTGTAGAGCCGTATAGCTGCTGATTTGTACCGGTTAAACCCACAGTCCCACTATTATGATTGAAAGTCCCACCCCATACTGCCCAGTCTCCGGTCAGATCAAGCTGTGCAGGAGCAGTAAATGTACCGCTTGTTTGAGTAAAATCACCGGATATAGTTATCGTGTCTACAGAGCCGGTGAAGGTACCTCCATCCTGGGTATACCCATCAGTACCAAGAATTATATTTGACCCGGCTGCCTGAGTAACCGTCCCAGTATACGTGCTTTCAATATAGATCCCCTGGACATCAATACTCTGGTCAATTGAGACATTGGCAGTGTTCGTACCATTAAAAATCACCACATCGGTAGACCCCGGCAGGACATCTCCTGACCAGTTCGCCGCGGACGACCAGAGTCCATCTCCAGCTCCTCCGTCCCAGGTAATGCCGGGCGGTGGCGGATCGAAGAAGGCTACAGAGCTTGTAGAAGATTCAAGTGAGTTGTACGCGGTAACGGTAACAGGGTACTGAATCGGTTTAGTTTGCCGGACGATCCAGGTGCCTTCCCAGACGCCATCGCCCGCGCTGCCGTGCTTAAGCTGAAGATTAACGGTGTCGATATCAGCCATATTCGCCGTAACTTTCGTCACACCCACCGCGTCCTGTACTTTCGCGGTGATCGTCATCTTATCGCCGATATAGACGATAGCAGGATTGAGCTTTATCGAAGTGATTAAAGGTTTGTTTCCCTGCTGGTAGTTCTGGATTGTGGAGGAGTACTCACCGTAGGTGAGCGTGATTTTATTAACTTTCGCGACATTCTGCTTAAGCGTTAGCTGCGCCTCTTCTGCACACTCAAAGTCAGTGAACGTTATCTCCTGGACCAACGATCCTTCTTTAGTAATGCCCGCTGGTTCGACTGCTGATTCTCCGCACCGAAGCTCTGCAAAAGAGAGATCGCTTTGATTATCTCCCTCTCCCAGTGAAGTACCCTCCCCCGGAGTTAGCTGGAGCTCTCCCTGGCCTACGGTATCAAGTCTGATCTTCCACTCTCCATCCTCTATTGGATACGATTCATACCCGAATAACGTAAGTGAGATGGTTTCGCTGATAATGACCGGATAGTTCGCGCTCTCCTCAAGCCATGCTTTACCCTCTGGAGTGATGGTTTTTACAAGATATGTCTCTCCCTGTACTTCAACGATTTCGTAGATCACCCCGTAATGGCGATTGGCTGGGTTCTCTTTCTCATACATCACCGGCTTGTGGAACGCGAACTGGATTTCACCGGTTTCACCACTCTTTAACAGTAATGAGCCATCCTGCAGCTCTTCAAGGACTAAACCGTTGAGATTGATTCTCTGAGAGAATTCATCGATAACGAATTTGGATTGAAGTTCGTATTCTTCAATTACCTTGTTGTTGTCTACTGTGTAGTGTAGATCTACTCCGCTATAAATATTATTGTAGGTTAGTCTCTGATTGTTTTTTTGGGGTTGTGTGTAACCCGGAAGGCCGCGCTTTGTGTTTGCTACCGACTCTATGGTTATCAGATTTTTCGTATCTTGTCGTGCTAAAGTTAACGCGTGATTCTCATTTTTCAAGAATATATCTTCGTTTTCAATTTTCTGCTCTTTAAAAGCATCAAGTTTACTTACCGTAGCTTCATATGCGGCATGATTTTGTTCAATAAACGCTTCGATTGGAGCAGTTTGCTGTGGCTCAGGTTGCTTGTCTCTTGAGAATAATAAGTACAGTATTCCAGACCCGGTAATCGTGACAGAAAACAGAGTGATACCGATGTACCACCATTTTCTGTTGGACTTTGCTGATAAGGATCTAAGCTGTTTTATATGACTGGGAAATGTCTTTGCTATTTTTTTAACGGGCATTGTTTTCGCAATGTACTTTTGGATGGATTGTTGTGTGTTGGTGAATCGAGACCTCAATTTCTTCAGTTGGGACAGGTTTTTCACTGGCAGTATCATTAAGAAGTTCGTACGAATTTGATGTTAGAGGATAGAGAAAAACTGTATTTTTTACAACCTTTGTCATGCTCTTATTATGTACTACTGCATCTGCTACTATGTACTATGTATGAGCTTCCTTTTAAAGAAGATTTCCTTCTGGAACTGCAGAATAATAATTATAGCCTTGAGACTGTATATAATTACCGTCGTGATTTGACAGTTTTTGAAGTGTTTATGAATATTCGTGGTGTGGACTTTCCCGCCCTGAATAAACGGGTTCTTACATTTTATAAAGGATTTTTGCGTTCACCGGATTATTTAAAGCAGGTTATTGAATACTGGGAACGTGCAAAGCCTGCCCTTGAGGAACATGAATATCGTGGTGTTGGTCCAGTGCTCGATTCTTTTTCTATCCAGCATTCTGATCGGGAAGCAAACCAGTCACTGGCTCCGAAAAGTGTAAATCGCATGTTGTCCGCCTTCAGGACGTACTTGAAATACCTCGCAGAGTTTGATCTGATTGAGAAAATGCCCCTTACTTCTGACGCGGTGAAATTAATCAAAGTAGAAAAAAAGAAGTCGCAGGTCGCTGATCTTGACGAGCTGATCAAGTTAATGGAATATCCCAGCACTTACGAGCAGGATCCGCTAATTGCTTCGAGAAACCGTGCTGTATTGGAGCTTTTGTTTTCCAGTGGCCTTCGTATATCTGAGCTGGTGAGACTTAACAAGCATGACTTGAATGGTCAGGGCAAGGTCTATATTCAAGGTAAAGGTAAAAAGCAACGGTTTATTTACATTACCCCGCGAGCGAGAAGTTATGTTAACGAGTATCTGGCTTTGCGAACCGATGCGAATGAGGCGCTCTTTGCCCCAACTCGTGGTGGCAGGAATGGGCAAAAAGGGAAACGGCTTTCACCTAATTACATTCAGGAGCGAATAGCGCATTACCGCAAAATGCTTGGAATCGTTGTACCTACCTCCGCGCATTCATTCCGGCATGGTTTCGCAACGTACCTGGCAGAGGAAGGCGCTAGTCCTGCAGCGATACAGATTCTTCTTGGTCATGAATCCCTCCACACGACTGACAGGTACGTCCATGCCAGCGATAAATTCGCTGAAGACTCACATAAGCGATTTCACCCATTGTATAACAAAGGGCATTGAATCATTCCAATAAGCCAATAGCGAACCTTCTATCCTTACTATTGTAAAAAAGAATTTGTTGCCAGACTTGTTACATGTAGGCAATTATAATTTAATCCGGCATTTATTTGATTTCCCTTAAAATTTATCAGATATCTGGCATTTACTATCATACTTCTGCTAATTGAGCTCAGGAATGTTATTGGAACAAGATATAGCCCGCAGTGAGGGTTGTAGGCCGCTTTGATAATTGTTGCGCTGAGATTGGTAGATGGTGTGCAACGTATTACTGTTCTAGCGAACAATGTGGAACCATCTGGATGGTAGCTTGTATACTGTGGACTATGAAAGGCTAGATCCGTGCTAAGAGTCTCACGGGTAAGCCCGATAATTCTAGTCGGACTTTCATCTATAAGTTCTTCAGAAATTTCCCGGAATAGCGCTTCTTCAGGTAATTCAAAGCATCCAGCACCTGACCACTGTCCACGCAGATAGTCTATGAATTTATCTACTTTTCTGGTTGGGATTCGAAAATTGATATCGCGAGTATTTCCAGTACTGTCTGATTGATCTGGTTGGGCATCCAGGAGTTCTAGTACAGATTCCCATTGTTCTGGTTGAACACGCCTTCTTCCACCCAGAGGACTAAGGATATACTTTACTTGAAGGAGTTTATCATGGTTGAGCGCGAGGAGGAGTGAAGGGGTGTTTTGTCTATCGGCTATTTGAATGCTTGCCAATACAGAAGCTCGTGCACGTATGTATTCTTTTCCAGGTTCCATGTAGATGTCATCATGATCTAGTTCAGTACAAAAAGGTAAGCAATATTTAATTATAGTTGTTTAAAGTTGCATTAAACAATGTATAAACGCGTTGGTAAGGATGAAAAGTGGTAGTTGGAGGGGGAGTAGGAATGAGAGTGCAGCATAGGCCTTGGTATATCGGGCAATAATTGTACTGTGTATAGTTAAGCTGCGCGGTTTGGCCAGGGGTATGAGTTGCTGACTGCTAACTGTTTTTAGCTATTGTTTTAGTTAAATAGGTAGTAATTTCTGCCTGTTTGAATATATAAATTGTACCGAATTGTCCACTTGTACTGTTCAAAAGACAGCTGAACCACGGTATATAGGCTATTGTATCAGATTTTGCCTTGGTATTTTCTGCGAGAGTTGCTCGCATATCACACCTCTTGTACGCTCGTTCTTGAAAGGCATTTCACCATTTTACTTTGTAAACATATATTTTAGTTGTATGATTTTAGCTTGATATGCTATTATCCTGTGTTGCCAGTGGGCTCAGGTTCTGGGGTAGTATGCAGTCTATGATATCATCAGTGTATGGTGCAGTTCCCTATTATCATGGACCCTGGAAAGCAGAGATATGGTGATTGTAGCTCAGCCGGTTAGAGCGCCGCTCTGTGGAAGCGGAGGTCGCGGGTTCGAATCCCGTCATTCACCCCAGTTAGTTTGAGTGAGTTTGATTGCTAAATTTACACCTCATTCAATACCTCAAATCCTTTATAACTACCGGTAAGGGCCAGTCCAATTACTTCCTGTGCAATTCCCTTTTCCTTAAGTTTTTTCGCAGATTCGTTCATCGTTGCTCCAGACCCAATCGCATCATCAATCAAAAGTACGCTATCATATTTTCCGGAATCTTTTAAAAATATTGTATTGCTGGCGTTTTCTACCCTGTCACTAAGTTTATTTAGAGTCTTTTGTGCCACAGGAATATCGTTTATTACTTTTATTAATTTAATTTTCGGCAAGTTCAAATTCAAGTATTTCTCTACTTCATTCATAAATTGTACTTTTCTTGGAAGAGTATGGGGAATAAAGCAGACTGCATCAATCTTTTGATCCGATATTACATTCTTGATTCTATCTTGCGAAAGTTCGGCTACTTCTTTCATAAACATCCGGTTTTGGCTTTGCTTTGCATAAAGGACTAATGCTCCAAGCTTGGTTTTACCGAAACGTTCTATGCTGTAAAAATCGAGATAAAATACTTTGCTCAGGTATAGCTCTGGAAAAGTGTTTCTTAGTTTTTCCGTGCCGTCAATAAGTCCAGCAGAATTTTTAAAAATACCATATTTGTCGAGAGTTTTGATGTACTCTCCAGCTGTTTTTTCAACTTTAAGGTCGAATTTTGTGCACCACTTTATTAATCCTTCAAAACCACGGAAAATTTTTCCTAATGGAGAAATATAAATAAAATGATCATTGATGACATCCATAGCTTTGTCAGCTATCTCATTTCCAACAGACAAAATATCGTTCTTTGTACTATTGATACGGTACAAGACTCGTGGAGGTGTCCCCAGTTTGACTACTTCTCTGCTCTCAAGCAGCTTATTAAGCTGTCTATGTATTGCAGCTTGAGTGAAGCCGAAATTTGAAACAAGTTCATTGACCGTTACTTCCTGTTTTTGAGCAATATACTCTAGAAGTCTTTTTCTTGTATCAGTTATCATAGTATATAGTTTAGTGTGTATTGTATACTATGATGCATCTTTCGTTTTGTCAAATCACGTAAACAAGTTCAAAGATCCTCTCGCCATCTACCCCATTTTAGACTCTTAGCTGTTTCAAAGATTGAATCGAACGGTTTTTGTAGATTGTACTCAAGTTTTCCCTCGTTAAGCTTTTTTCTAAGTTTCTGACTTGCTGTTTCCTGGAATACAAATTCGTGTTCAGGTGCAACGGTAAAGCCATTATCTATTGCATATTGTCTTAGTTGAGGTAATTGGATTTTATCTAATGACAGGCCTGTTTCTTGCTGCTCTTGGGTCGAAACACGGGCTAGTATAATGGCTTTTTGCATGTATGATTTAGTTCTATTTTTATTTACATATGGATAAACAAAGTATATAATTCAATTAGGTTAAGCTTAATGTTTATCCGTCGGCCTTTCTTGAAGTTGTTGAGCCTGAATCTAACAGCTTCTTTTTTTATTCAAATATATCCTCTATATTTACTTTCATCAATTATTTCTCCTTGGCTATACTGTTTTTCTATTCGTTTAGTTACACCTTCGCCAAAAACAATGAGTGTTTTTAGTTTAAAATATTTTCCTGATTTTGATGAAATAGGTTGAAGATAGATTGCAGTTTCCAATTCCTCACAGAGTACGCATAAACTTTGAGGATCACGTTCTGTTTGTAGAATTAATTTGTATGGAATCTTATCATTACATATGTCTTTGATAAAAAGAATTCGTCGACTCCTACGAATACCAAACTGAGATTTCATCACAATAAATATTAAATACTCTTTTCAATGTGTCATTCATGTTAAGCTTTTCAATGTTAAATATTTCTTTAATTTCTGATATTCCAGTCTTTTCATATAATTTTCCATAAAATCATAGTCTGGTAGTCCTGATTAATATAATGAGCTATTTGGACGGTACGTAAGTCCTGTTTAACAATTTTATATCGACTCTTTAGACTACTGATATTTCTCCTGACTTCCAGTGTGTTTGTATTGTCTGCAATGCTTGTTATTCCGCAGGCTTCAGAGTGAGAGAAGATAAAAACATGACGAAGAGAATGATGCCTATTAAGCTGATAATGTCGGGAATTACTTCTGAGAGCTCCCATGCAGATGTGCTGATTAAATCAATAATGCTATTAGTATAATACAATGGTGTTATCTGGCCAATTACTTGTGCAGGCACAGGTAGCTTATTGACCTCAACAATAATCCCGGAGAGAAAAATAGTGGGGAGCATTACCATTGGTATAAAAGGTATGATTTGAACCTGTCTTCTCACAAAACTCGATATTAAAAGACCTAATGCAACAGAAGCAATCGCCAGGAGCAAGATTGCTAAGATCAAAGTTGCAATGGTGTCACCAGTCATATCTAATTCGAAGAGGTTCAAGGTGAGAAAAATTACTATAATAGCCTGGATAGTGGCTATTACCAGATAACCAAGCAGGTAACCTCCAATAATTGTAATCCTGGAAACCCCATTTACAAACATTCGTTGCAAAGTTCCATTTACCCGCTCTTCGACGATTGAGATCATTGATAGAACAAACGTTATCACAAAAACAACTGTCGCGGCGATTCCTACAATGTAATTTTCAACTGGGAACTGATCAGGAAAAGTATTAAAGAAAATATTCAAAACAACTATTACCAGAATTGGCGCGATAAATGAAAATGCTAGAAACCATCGGTCTCTGATAAGCTGATTAAGTACACGTCTTCCAAGTATGACAGTTTTCATTATTTACTTTCTATAATCTCAAGTAATATATCCTCAAGACTTTCAGGTATCACTTCAACTGTTTCAATATCCTGATTAATCCCGAGTGTGTGGAGGTACTGTGCTAATGCTGTCTTATCTGATCTAATTGTATTTGTAATGAGCGTGCCGTCATTTCTTGAAATTTCTACTCTAGTACTTCCTTTACTCAATAACTCTTGTGGTGTGCCTTTGCTTACTATCTTCCCATTATGAATTATTGCCAGCTGTGAACATAGCATCGCTTCTTCCATTAAATGTGTGGTAATAATGACTGTTCTTCCAGAGTCTGCAATCTGCTGGAACATTTTCCATAGTTTCTGCTTGAGTGCTGGATCAAGCCCAGCGGTTGGTTCATCAAGTAGTAGAATCTCTGGCTCATATACTAAAGTGCAAGCAAGCGACACCCGTGTCTTCATGCCACCTGAAAAATTTCCTACTGTGCTGTGTATCCTCTCTTCCAATCCCAGTGTATGTAATACTTCGATGGATTTTTCTTTTGCATTTTTAACTTGATGAAGGTCTGCAAAGAACTTGATATTCTCCAGGGCTGTCAGATCTGTGTAAAGAGAGGCATTCTGAGGCATATACCCAATAAGTTTACTTACTTCTGAGCGATCTTTTGATGGATTCTTTGACATAACCTCTACTATACCGCTGGTCGGAATTACACTACCTACAATTGCTTTTACTGTTGTTGACTTCCCCGCTCCGTTTGAGCCTAAAATGCCAAATATCTGACCAGGCTCTATATCAAGGCTTAGGTTATCAATAGCGGTGAGTGTTTTATACTTCTTGGTAAGGTTCTTAATTGAAACCATATTTATTTAATTTTATAGTACAGTAATTGAAAATTTTGTAAAACAAGGGTAAAACGTATGCTTCTCTAAAGTGTGCAACGATCGCAAGATGGACGTTTCGATTACGCATTAAAATGTGTACTATGAGGTTATGAATATTACAAAGTTACAGCAATCAGGGTTTATACTTGAAACAGATACGGGTTTCAAGCTTGGGATAGATATTGGTAATAAAACTCCTGTTGAGGAACTGGAAAATACACGTGTTGCTGCGTGTGTTATACCTCATGTACATGGAGATCATTTTTCAGTACCACAGATTAAAGCATTATCACCTAAAGAGCTTTTGAAGTTGATTATGCCATGATTCCTGTGGGTGGCTATTATACCTTTGGTCCCGGTGAGGCACTTGATTTTGCAAAGAGTTTCAAAAAAATTGGTAAAATAATCTCGATGCACTATGAGATTTCTCTTGAAACGAAAGAACAGTTTTTTGAGTTAGCGCGTGGAGAGTTTGATGTTGAATAAGGAAGTATTTCTTGAGTGTACCTCGGGATAAGTGGAATCCAGTTTTTAAAAAACTTTCCATAAGATCTGCTCATTCGCTTCGGAGGACTCCCTCTTTAACAGTATCTGTCCATGTGTTTTCGCATAACATTAGATTTCTTTTGGATTGTTATTTTAGTAAAAACAAGCTTCTTTCTACTCATAGTAAATAGGATACCACTACGTATTCATAGTGACAATATAGCGTAGTATGCTTTTTTACTACTGCTAACACTAAAAGTTGAAAGCAATGCAGTAGACTTATGGAAACTATCTCCTAGATTACCTATCTTCTTGAATCGTCAAAAATAGGTTACAATTATGATATGAAACGTGTTGTATACAAGGTATTACGATCTAGTTTTGAACGTTCAGGTGGTAAGTTCAGTCTCCAGGAACTCTCTACTCAGCTTGAAGAATCAACAGATGTTATTGCTACAAGTATGCGGAGTGCACAGGATACAGAAAAGAACCTGGAGCTAATCAAACATATCGCTGGAATTGAAGCGTGGGGCACGAGAAGATTGCGGGTTTCCCTGGGGGAACCTCAATTGAGCGATGAATATGATGGGTACCGACCGGATGAAGATACAAAGGAAGCACTCATCGCTGCGTTTCTCACTATCCGGGAAAACACATTGAACACGGTTCGAGAAATAAGTGAAAACAATAGCTCCGAATCCTTAAAGGTAGAACATAATGATTTTGGTGCCATGACTCTCAAGGCATGGATTGCGTATATAAAAGGACACGCTTTTATTGAGACTCGGAAGATGAAGTAGTTTTGTAGCTTGCACGCTCTTAGAAATTTTGTCTATTGATACTGAGTTTTACAGATCATAGAGTCTTCTTTTCATATATGTGGTACTATAGTAATAGTTGAAATGCACATTGAAAATCCAAATAAAACCAACAAAAAGAAAGTGTATGTAATTGCCGGTTCATGCTTAACGGTGTTATTACTCATTGTATCGTGTGGCATGTTTTTAGTCTGGAATTACTTTCTGGGACGGTTCAATATTAACGAGAGAGATCTTAGTATGAATGATGACAGGGAGGTGTACATACGTGTGAGGAATAAGACAGACATAGATTTTAAACGTTTTCATCTGGGTGCTTCTTTTCGAGGGACTGGTTATACGATGTATTATTACCAGACACTATACGGGAATATTAACAGCGATAAAATGAGCCGGTATGAAAAAGTACATAATGTTCCCGTTGGCTATAATGAGATTAGTTTTATTAGTAAAACGAATAATTATCATTATGAAAAAAGTATATACGAAGATATTGAAAACTTACCGTCTCAGTTTCTTTCAGATATTACTTATGAACTGCATTTCCGACCGGATAAGGTATGGATTGAAAAAGGACTGGTTGAAGGTTACTATACTTTTACAATAAGTAATATTCAATTTGGTGAGTTTCGGTCAATTGAAGTGGATGTTGAAATTACGAAGGATAGGTAGAGTGCTTTATGTGTTAACACCTCCCCCATCACTTCAAATCCTTTATAACTTCCCGTCAGGGCGATAGCGACTACTGTTTTCGCGCTGCCTTTGGCTTTAAGCTTGCGGGCAGTTTCATTCATTGTTGCCCCTGAACCTTTCGCGTCATCAATGAGTAGAACATATTGCACTGATGTTTTCACTTTGTATGATATGCTGAATGCGTGCTCTGGAAAGCTTTGCTGTTTCCTGCACCATTCAAAAAAAACATTAACTCCTCGAAAAATCTTTTCTGATGGGGAAATATAGATGTAA
>JBMCLJ010000012.1:0-23684 GCA_048615375.1 Candidatus Dojkabacteria bacterium
ACCAGATTTTTTGCCTACATCCTATAGAAGATTGCTAGCGTTGCCAAAGTTCAGTCAAATACACTCGCTGACCGCGTAGTACCCGTAGGAGCTGTGCTCCTTAATAATGTCGTTGATTATTTAACTAAGGTTATGGAAGCTGTTGCTTCTGCCACAGGGGGGGATACAGACGCATTCACACGACATACTAACTGGTATAATGTAGAAAGCCAAATTCCAAGACAGGAAATTGTACTTCCTACATACACAGACACGTCTGGAATTCAACCATTGACAGCAACTTCCGTACTAACTAGTACACAAACTCAATCTACGAAACCTGCTGAAGGAGGCACACTAACTGTTACAATGGATGATATTCCAGATGGTTGCAGTTATAATGCGTTCTATGACGCAGGACAAAATAAAGTTTTAAGGGGTTCTAAGTCTACTATTCGTGTACCTTACTATGAATCGAAACCAAAAGATGGTTATCCTGGTCATGTAGCAATTATCAGTAGAGGCACGAATCACAACGACTGCCCTGTGGTAAATTTAAGCATACCGGATGTCCATGGGAATTCAAGAACCTCACTCACCATTAACTTCACGGAACAAATTGTAGAAGAGAATTTTGCCAGGGGGGAGATGGCGGTGGATAGATTGCGTACAGGTCTAGATCTTATGAGAGAAATAGGTGTGGAAGTCCCCTCTGATTTTCTACGCCCCCTGGTCATCTGGGACTTCGATACACAGTCAGGAGGACATGGAGAAAGAATACTTAAACAAGCTGAAAACCTAATTGGTGAACTTGAACTCGATACGCCCAGAGTTGAGATCATTAAAGCTGATGCTGCTGAAGATTTTAACTACACATTAACACTCCTTAACGCTGTGAGACGAGCTAATGATCTGGAAGGTGATGTGGTAATTTCAATTGGTTCTGAAACACCTGTATTAACGGATTCACCTTATCTGAAGGATGCTATACGTGAACTAGAAAGTGGAGGTGGTATGATTTATATCTCCGCCGCTGACTGGTTATATGATGAAAATAAGAAAAAATTTGTCCCCAGACCGGTAAATCCTACAGCAGAACAATTGAACAAGGCTTTTGATACAGCGGTTTTTGTGACAGGATCTGAGCCATTTAGCTTAGGCTCAAACAGGGCTTTGGTCAACGGGTATCATGAGGTTCTGTTCGATGGTTTATCTTTTGACATGCAGAAAAGACCGTATCTGTTCAATGGTTCCTCCTTCTCCCCGATTGCAGCCTGGGTTAGTTACAATGCTTACAGTGCGGGCTTTGGAGACCAACTTTCACGTGAAGAACAAATTCAAACATTTCAGCTAGTTGACGGATACTTGGCTGCAGCGGTGTTGAGCACATATGAATACGTCTGTTCAGATGGTAGTACACGGGCAGTTACCCAGGATCCAACTGAAAAATATCCTACTACTCAAGCCTTTCCCAGCGGAGCAAATAGAGTTTTCTTGCCACTCATTCAAATGGGTAAGGAGGATACTAGACCAGATTATTGCGGTACAATGGCAAATATTAAAACAATTCTTAAAAATACAAGATACTCTGGGTCATTGGAAAATAAAGTCGAAGAACTCAGACAACTTGGTATTTTAAAATAATTGAGAGCTTATTTACCTTATAAATCCAACTCCCTCCCCCGAGGGAGTTGTTTATTACCTTCATAGCCTGGAATCACCATATTCACCCCACCCTGTTACAAAACCCTGACTTCTTACATTCCCTATATGTAGTACTACACTTTATATATCAAATACATATTACATATGCTACTACTACCAGTAACACCACCACCTGTAAACCAGGTGAATACACACGAACTTATATTACAACTCCCTGATGTTGTATCTGCGGATACAGGAGTCATACCAGTGCCACGAAGAGCTCCCTATGAAGTACTCGCATTGTCTGATGTCCTCCAGCTAATGAATCAGCATTACCTTTATCAATTACCTGATGATACAACTGGTATTACCTCAACGGCAGTTAACGAATCGGAAACCAAGCTGAATCAAGATGGATCCGAGCTTGCTCGTGCTGATCAATCGACAGTTCAAATAGTAGTCGAAGGCATACAACCAGGATGTACCTACTTCGCTCGTGACGATGATGATAGTCATGTATTAGATCCTTTATTTGGTACTCGTGATACAGCAACGTTAGAAATATGGAATTCTGCCCGTAGCGATGGGTTCCCTGGCGGAGGAGCTCTTACTGCCTCGCCTCATAACCCATCAGGATGTGCCGGACTTAACATTACCCTACCTCGTCCCGGCAGTCAGGATCATGAAACTATGACTATCGATCTTGGAACAGGTGAGATCACCGGGACATTGGTGGATGAGCAAGCAGCTCGTGTGTTCGAAAGGGCAATTGATCTTTCAGCCCAATTAGGTCATGAACGACTGACCCAGGTAACCAGACCAGTGCTCATGTATGACTTTAATTCTGTACATGCTGATCATATGATGCGCTGGCATGAAACACTATATAATCAATTAGGTATTATTCCCCCTGATACCAGGTTGATAGTAGATACTCCTACAACTATTGAGGAATTACTCGATAGTGTAAGCAACGCTTTAAGCACTGGTATTCGCGAAGGACGTGACATTGTCATGCCGATTGGAGTGGAACTACCAGAAGCAAATGCTGCCATCGCGTCGAGTGAACGGATACAAAAACTTCTTGATAAACTTGAAGAAACGGGGCATCTGGTTTTCGTAACACAATCAGGATTACAGTATGACTCTGAACTCAAAAAATTTGTTCCGGATCCTCGTGCTCCAATTAACCAGACCGCACTTGCTCTGGAGACATTAAATTCAACAGTTGTTCAGGTTACCTCTATTAGTTCTTTCGGTCTAGCTTCGTTAGCAACAGGTGAATATGATCTACTTCTACCTGGTCCCGTAAGTCACCCGCACCCGCAAGGTCATGAAGTCGACGGATCTATATCATATTCAGGCTCTTCAGCTCATGCCAGCTGGGCAATTATGACAGAACTTTACCCGGAACTTTCATTTCAAGAACAACTTCGTTTATACAAACAGGCGTTCGGGGATCCTATTCTCTCAGTATACTACCCGTATAATGATGTGTGCTCACCAGCGACTCAAGATACGGAACAGTCACAAGATATCGCCACATCAGGCAGTAGATCGAACTTCGAAGTATTTCTGCCGTTACTGCTGAATGATAGGGATTTCACTCCAGTTTACTGTCACTCCACCAGAGTTGCTGATCAAACTATCGCTGCACAAATAGCTGCACGCGCAATACAAATGGATCCGCATGCACAGTAACACCGTGTGACAACATCACTTTGAAATTAATTTTTCTGTAAAAACTCCATGAGCATCTTCGCCATCTTCTCCCCTTCCCTGACCGCGTAGTTTGTGCCGCGGTCTTCGGGGTAAATCTGGGAGAAGTTCGCGAGAAATACTCCGGAAACAGAAGTCCTGTATGGGGGAATACGTGAGGCGTAGCCAATATCTACAATATGCTGCGCGTTACGTAATTTGAACAACTGCTTTTCCCGGATCCGGGATGGATCAAAGTCCGGGAACATTGTTTTCAAGTATGAAAACCATTTTTCGTATAAATCTTCTTCAGATAAAGAAAAGTACGCGTGATCATGAGGATTATATGTGCCTATGTAATACACATACTTCCCGTTGTAGTGAGCACGTTCAACAAGATTTGTATGATTTACAAAGATAAGAAACGGAGCGTCAATGTCATTAACATTATGCCAGTAGTATTCGCTGATTTTCTGATCTGATGAAAAAACAGCGCAAATAGCTCCAAGATATTCAATTGAACGGAGTTCCTCCAGATATTCACCAGTTACCCCGGGGTTGCCTTTGATGAGCTCAGCAAATACGGAAGATGGCGTAGTCGCCAGTATGGCATCATACTGGCGTATTTCATACTTCCCTGGTTTCGTTTGTAAACGAAGCTTTGTGCCTTGAATTTCGTCTATAACCGAATGTACTCTGATCTCACCTCCCATCCGCTGAATTTCCTCAACTAATCCAGCAATAAGCACCGCGAAACCACCGTTAAAATACCCCAGATACTCTTTCGCGTCTCCTTTTTGCCGGGAATTTGCCCGAATATGTATTCGCGCCCAGAGCCAGGCCATAGAAACTTTATCATAATACGCGTCAAACTTTCCCCGGAGAAGAGGCTCCCATATCACTTCAGTCACTTGCTTGCCAGCATACTTTACCATCCACTGGTACGCGGTGATAGTTTCAAACCTTTTCCAGTTCTTCGTCTTTTGCAGGTAAAGCGCAACGACCCCCGCGCGGATTCGGTTGACAAAGCCTAACGGCCTGAATCTCAGCAAATCAAGAGGTGTCATAAACGGATATAAAGTATCATCCCGGTAAATCGCCAACGAACTCGCCAGCCAGACAAGTTTGTCTTCAAGGCCAAGCTCTCGGGCAAGAGCAATAATATCGGTATCAGTTTTAAAAATATGATGATACGTCATTTCCAGGGACGCGCCTTCAATTGTAAACCCCGCTGCCAGCCCCCCAACCTGACTGTTTTTTTCATATATAACCACCTGGCAGCCACGCTGCAATAACCGGTACGCGGCTACCAGCCCGGTCAGTCCACCTCCGATTATTGCTACTGTTTTATTACGATTCGGTAATTGATTTGAATGAGACATATTTATTAAGATTGTATTGTACTATCACAACAATAACGATAGAAAGCAGTTTCACCAGATTAACATCAAAACCTAAACGACCTGAGAAAATATAGAGAATACCAGCCGTGAGCGCAATGCCAACTCCTCCAACGGCGTAAAACAGGAAAAATCTTCGCAGAAGTCGATCCCGCACTTTAAAGTTTACCAGCGCGTTCCATATGAAATTATTAACAATCCCTGCTGACGTACTGATAATTGTAGCAATTATTTCGTTGATACCAGCGACATTAAATAACACGAGAAAAAGCAGATAGTCCAATATTACCCCGCTCATGCCAATGATTGCATAGATAATAAATGTTCTCCTGTTTTTAATCTCGTGAAGCAGGACATCCGGTATACGTTGTTTCATACTTTGATTTCACCACACCCGCTCACAAACAACAAGCCTCCCAGGCTGAAGGTAATTAAAATACATTGGAAATATGCTATTATCGCACCATGAAACAACTCATTTCACTTGTACTCCCCGTATTCAATGAAGAAGAAACCCTTGATGTGCTCTATGAGTCACTCCAGGTACTTTTGGATCAAATCAGCAGGCGACGATACAGAGTTGAGGTACTATTTATTAATGATGGCAGCTCAGACAGGTCAATGGAAAAACTTATCGGCTATCATCACCATGACAAACGCGTTAAGCTGGTAAGTTTTTCCCGCAACTTCGGTCAGCAGATGGCAGTCACCGCGGGGCTTGACATTGCTCAGGGAGACGCGGTAATAATTATGGACTCGGATATGCAGGATCCACCTGAAGTAAGTTTGAAACTCATAGAAAAGTGGGAGGAAGGGTATGATGTGGTGTACGCGCAGCGAAAAACAAGAAAGGATTCACCGTTCAAAAAAATAACGTCACATTTTTTTTATCGTGTTCTTGATAAACTCGCTGATATCCGCATCCCTAA
The DNA here is from genome assembly GCA_048615375.1 of Candidatus Dojkabacteria bacterium. Lineage (GTDB taxonomy): Bacteria > Patescibacteriota > Dojkabacteria > JAOAGR01 > JAOAGR01 > JBMCLJ01. Next base: position 5,654 of record JBMCLJ010000012.1, read on the forward strand.
AGATACCGGAGATTTTCGTCTTATGGATAAAAAAGTAGTGCATGCCCTCAGAAAGTTTCGTGAACACAATCGTTTTATGCGGGGACTCGTTAGCTATGTGGGATTCAAGCAGACAGCGATACTGTTTGAACGCCATGAACGATACGCTGGTGTAACAAAATACCCGCTTAAGAAAATGGTGAAACTGGCTATTGATGGCATTACCGGGTTTTCTACCATACCGCTGAGAGTTATTACACATTTTGGTTTTTTTGTATCGCTCCTGAGCTTTCTGGGCATTGTATACGCGCTGCTGCTTCGTGTGTTTTTCCCGGATATTACTGTATCGGGATGGACGATGCTGATAATCTCAGTATTATTTATCGGAGGCGTCCAAATGGTCATGCTTGGCATACTTGGAAGCTACATTGGAAGAATCTATACTGAGATCAGGCATAGACCGCTTTATATTGTTGAAAGCGTCTATTCTGAATAGCAGTTTTACCCATTGGAATGGGCATTTCATCAAGAAAGACTTGCAATTGACTCTCACAGTGTGTAGCATGACGTAGTAGTAAATAAAAATTTATATGACTGCCCTCAAAAAATATGCTTCTTTGGCATGTGCTTTCCTCTTTGTCATAGTACTCCTGCAAACATCAGCTACCGCTCAAAGCACACAATATGCCTCATCCTACGATTACAAAGGCGAATTACCATACCTGCGATATTTCTCAAATGAGATGCAGGTATCTCCGCAGCAACCAGGACCACAGAGTTTTAACCGCACGAATACACCTCATGATGAATATTCTTCAAACACCCCTCTTCAATATCTCATTACAAGTAAAGAGTTGCAGAAAGGCGAGTATTATTTTTCAGGTAAAGAACCTGATTCCGTTGGTCACGGCATCGGCTTGTCACAATGGGGAGCCTACGGCGCTGCTCAAAAAGGATGGGATTACTCAGAAATTCTAACGTTTTACTACACGTCTACTGCGATTCAGAAAATCGCAGACAAGACAATATCTGTCAGTGGACACGGAACAATGTCTGTTGAAGACTATGTTTCCAGTTTAGGAGAGATTCCAAGCAAGGCGTGCGGAACTCAGGAGGATATCTCCGCCTGGAAAGCCTACGCAGATTCTCAAAACTGGCCGGCCAATGATCCACGACGTTCGAAATATATCATCGACAATACAAGCACAGTATGGGATTGCTGGCCTGAAGAAACAATCAAAGCACAGATCGTCGCTGCAAGAACGTATGGAATCTCGTACGTCACGAGAAATCACAAGCCTATTTGTACTACACCAGCATGTCAGGTGTATTCTGCAGATCCCGACAAACCAAAGGCATGGGCTGCACACGAAACAAAGGATGAGTACATTGTCTCAACGGGCTCTACTCACGAAGGAAACATAATTGAAGCTTACTATTCAGCGAATAACCATAACGGAATCGGGACCGCCGACAACGATACAGTCTGGACACCGATCACTGGGTATGGCACCTATTATTCCTACCTCAGATCAGTTGCGGACGATAGAATCAATTATGACTACGGCATCACACGTAAAGAATGGACCACCAACTCATATTCCATTGAAGAGTTGCATGCAATGCTTACCTGGTGTGTTACTAATTGCGCGAGTGGAGCAACAGTAAAACGTGAAGTTGTCGATGTTATTAAAGACTTACAATCTATTTCACTCATCAAAGATCCCTCAGAACGTGTCAAACGGGTGATATTTACTGGATCGAACGGTAAGCAGGCAGCGCTTTCCGGCGTGTACTTCAAGGCTATGTTTAATTTCTGGTCTTCCTCAGTAAAAAGCAATGGAAAAGTTGATAGCATGCCCGGGATCACCTTTGATTTCAAAGCTGTACCAGAACCGAAAGCGAACCGATTTGGCGGAGTACAGAAGCGCAAACAGATTACTCCTGCACCCAAAAAAGATAAGATAATACTCCTCGAGAAAGAGGAAAAAAATAAAGACCAGTCCAAAGCAAAACGAAATCATCCAAAAGATGATTTTCGCGCGCATAAACGTCTACAAACTCCTACGCCATCATCAGAACCTGTCAGTGAAGAGAATCAGCAGGAATCTACCTATACCGTCACTGAACAAGATACGGAAAAATACAGGAATGAAGACACAAGTACACATAACACAGCACCGAGTATTGAAAACGAAACCCGGACAGACACACCAGTGCACAAAGAGCAAAAACAGAAAGTTCGTGTATCAAGTTCTGTATGTGAGAAACCAGTCAACGAAAATCCTCAAATCACACAAAAGCTGCCAAAGGATACAAAAGTACATATGTTCTACAGCTATATAAATCAGGCATTCCTCTTTACCTCCAGTGATGCAGAAAAAGAAGAGATCGAAGAATCATTTTCGGAAATTGAATGGATTTATGAAGGTGAGTATTAGAAGCTCTGGGATTTTTTTGTAAAAATTCATTATAATCTATATTGAGAGTCGAACTACTTGGAAAGCACTCACAAAGTATTAGTATATAAACATGTCAACGCACACATTGCATGCGAAAACACTAATTTCGTTTATTACGGCGTTTTCTGTCGTGATGAGCGGAGTCGTTCTATTCGGATACTCAAGCCGGGTAGAAGCGACACCACGGGAAAAGATTAAGGACTCCTGGGGTACTTCCAGATCTGATAAGGCTTCATCTGAAGCTTTAAAAAAAGGGAGGAAGTATTCGCAGGATACAGTTCTTGTTACCTTTAAAAAAGAGAGGATTAATCTCCAGTCAGAAAGCAATGATTCCAGAATAAGAGATGTTGGGCGCGGGTACGATATTAAGTCACGCATCAATAAATCTACTTCTGTAGTATACAAACTCTCTGAAGGAGAAGACGTTGAAAGCGCGATTTCCATCCTCCAGGAAAATCCACTTGTTGAAAAAGTACAGCCTAATTATATTTATGAGCCACTGGCTATCTCGACAAACGATCCAGACAGGCAAAAGTTATGGGGACTTGATAATACTGGCCAGACTGTAAATGGACAGGCAGGTACAGCAGATGCTGATATCGATGCGCCTGAGGCCTGGGGGCAGTTAACAGGTGGAGAAAGTGATGTGATTGTAGCCGTGATGGATACAGGTCTTGACTATAATCACCCTGATCTTTCCGGCAGTCTATGGGATGGATCCTCATGTAAAGATGAAAATGGAAATGCCATGGGTGGATGTATCCACGGGTATGATTTCGGGTTTGATGATAAAGATCCAAAACCTGAAGCTAATGACTGGTATATTGATGAAGACAACAACAAAGTCAAAGAGAACTACAACCACGGAACCCATGTAGCCGGCACAATAGCCGCGACACATAATAACAGCGAAGGTATTCCTGGAGTCTCAAAAAACGCCAAAATAATGGGCTTGAAGGTATCTACAGATGCATACTATTACGATCATATTACGACCGCTAATATGATCAGGGCGTTACATTTTGCAGCTGCAAACGGAGCAAAGGTTATAAACGTAAGTTTAGGACAATACTATTACGATACCGCGCTTGAAGAAGCAATTATTCAGTGTCAACTCCTTGTCGTAGCAGCTGCCGGGAATGATGGTACAAATAATGATGATAGCCCTGTGTATCCCTGCAGTTTTGACCATGCCTCAATAATTTGCGTTGCAGCAACAGATAATCAGGATAAGCTGGCAGGCTATTCGAACTACGGTGTAACATCCGTTGATATTGCCGCTCCAGGGACCAATGTATATAGTACTGTTGATAATTTTGACTATGGTAATCCAACCATTACTGATATTTATTCACAAAATTTTGATGGAAGTACGATACCAGCAGAGTTCACCGCCAGTACCGGAGCGACATGGGATATCGAGAATAATATGCTGGTTACGAATACAGCTACTCCCTATGAGAACAACAAGAATCAGTCACTGACGTATAACAATACTTTTGATACAAGCGACGCTGAAACCATTGCGGTTAGTTTTTACGCGAAGTGCGACACTGAATATGACACTACCGCGTGGACGGACTATATGAGAATCGATTTCAGCTGGGATGGAGGGAATTCATGGCTGAGCAAGTATAATTTCGAATTTGAAGACAATGACTATCGATATACATTAGACTTTGATGAACCACAACTTGATTATGAAAATGGTGATATTGATTTAAATCCAAACGACAATCCGGGAGGGTACGCGGAATATCAGTATACAGAAAAGCAAAATCCTTATTCAGGATTTTCTACTGATCAACTAACATTCAGGTTTGTATGGATAACAGATGCTTCCGATCAGGGCACGGCTGGTGGAGGATGCGCTATAGATAATTTTGTTCTTCACAAAGTAGATTTCCCGGTAACAAGAACATACGAGTATAAAAGCGGTACTTCCATGGCAGCACCGCATGTGACGGGGGCAGTGGCGCATTTATGGAGCGTTCAAGGAGATTTAACTGGTTCAGAAATAAAAAACATACTGATTGAATCCGGTGATTCACCAGGCTCTTTAAGTGGTAAAACTGCCAAGGGAACCAGGTTAAATCTTGAGGAAGCGGTTATGTTTGTAGAAGCAGAAAACAATATAGCGGTAACGAAGTATTTTACGTGGTATGATCAAAGTGCAAGCGATAAAAAGGCCTGGGTCTTAGTTGGTAATCCTTCAACTACCGAGACGGCTTATGTTCAAATACAACTTGGGAAAGAAGATAAATTCTACTATAGTATTCCACCAAACGGTCGTGTTGTTCCAAGATTTGGAACAATTAGAACAGGACCTGTCACTGTAACATCTGATATTGAGGTGTATGCGACTCAACGTGTTTTATATGAAGGATCTTTTAATGAGTATGAAGCTATTGACTCAAGAGATCTAACAAACTCCTATAAATTCACCTGGTATGACTCTAAAGATAGTTCTCAGAAGGCGTGGATTCTTGTTGGGAATCCCTCTACTACTGAGACTGCTAATGTAACAATTAAAATCACCGATCAGATTAACGAGACCTACTCTATTCCACCTGGGGACAGGATTACTCCTCGGTATAACGGTATAGTAGCTGGACCGGTTGAAGTTACTTCTGACATTAATGTATTCGCTTCACAAAGAACTATCTTCAAAGGTTCGTTTAACGAATATGCTGGAATTCCTATGAATTCTCTTACAAACAAGTATTTCTTTACCTGGTATGACTCTAAAGATAGTTCTCAGAAGGCGTGGATTCTTGTTGGAAATCCCTCTACTACTGAGACTGCTAATGTAACAATTAAAATCAGCGATCAGATTAACGAAACGTACTCTATTCCGCCAGGGGGCAGGATTACTCCTCGGTATAACGGTATAGTAGCTGGGCCGGTTGAAGTTACTTCTGATATTAATGTATTCACTTCGCAGAGAGCATTATTTGATGGTTCATTTAATGAGTATCCTGGTATTCAAATTAAGTAAATAGCTCATTGATTGTTACTGATCCATTAGTCTTTAATGGATCAGTTTTTTAATATCCCTAGAATTCGCTTACCCTCAAACTTATGATAAGATCTTTCCGACTATGTACCATATTTTAGTTATAATTCTAGTTCTTCTTTTTTCAACATTCTTATCAGTATATCTTGCAGCACTACTATCAATCCATCTAAATAAAGGTAAAAAAGTAGAGGCAAGGTATTTTGTCACTTATACTTTTTTTTTCCTGATAAGCACGCAAACATTAATTACACTTTTCTTATTAATCCTTTCTCAATACACTGTAATTGGTATTATTCTTGTAAATAGTTTACTAGTTATCAGCTTAATTCTACTAACAAAAACAAAACTAAGTGCAATAATTCAATGTATTTTTTCTCTTAGAGCCAACAAGTACGATTTTTTTGCTTTGCTATTTGTAATGGTATTTATCCTATTAATTCAAAATAATATTGCAGAATGGTTTTTTTCTGGGCCAATGGATGCTGGCAGATATATTAACATTGCCTATTCATTTATTAATAATGGTTCACTGATACACAACCAACGATTCGATAGTGCCTTCAGTGAGTGTTTAGATGGATTTATCTGTGAAAGTAACAATGCATATCCCCTGTATCTCCATATTTTCCCTGCATTACTTTCTTATGGATTATTAATATTTGATGGCGGGGGGATAAGAATACCTATTCTCACTATAGTTTTTTTCACCTGTATAACATTCTATACACTAATATATTCAGTACTTAAAAAGGGGTTATACACTATCATTGTCTTATTCTTACTCTGCTTCAATCCTATTATTATAATATATTCCAAGGAAGTGATGTCAGAGATATTAGGGCTGTTCTTTCTGATGAATGCTTTACTTTTTTTGATCCTTTATTTCAATTCCAGATCAATTCTAACCAGTTTTTTATTCTCAATATCCCTGTCATTACTTTTGCTTACCAAGCTTGATTCAATTATAGTAGTACTTGTTCCTATTGTGCTAATCTTTATGCATTTGTTTTCTTCTCAGGATTCAAAAAATTTGAGGTATACTTTTATACCTTTCATCTTTGTCGGTATCTATTACAGTTTCTACGCGAACTGGTATACAACTAAAGTAGCAAGTACAATTCTAGGCTATTCTTTAACAACTATTGTATTATTTTCTATACCTCTATTCAGCTTTATTCTTTCTTTCGTAAATCTCTCAAGGACAAAATTTGCTCCTCTACTGGTTAGTTTGCTACATAAATATTATATACCGGCATCCTATTTTCTCATATCCATCGCAGTTGTAATATTAGTATTAAGACCCCTTGGATACACTCCTGAGTTCTTAGAAAGTTACGAGCATGATCAATATAATCCTTTGCGTCTTGCTTTTTTTTTGACCTGGATTAGTTTAGTAATTAGTTTTTTTGGACTTATAGCTTTTATAAGGAAAGAAAAAAACATGCACTATGTTGGGATGGTACTCGTTTTATGCACTATAGCATACTATACTTTAATATCGTCAAATCACACCAGTCCCCTCTACTGGTGGTCGAGGAGGTATATTCTCTTTGCCGTACCGTTAATACTATTTTTGACGGGTTATGGAATAAAAGTTCTACTAGAGTTTTTCAAGAACAAACGCTTAGCTTATCGATTAATTCCATTCATTTTAATACCTGCATTCCTCCTGTACTACGCTCACAACTCTATTTCTGCTTTCCAGATACACAAAAATAAAGGCATTAATAAAGATGTTCAGATATTTGCTGACTCACTCACTCACGATGCATTGATTGTCTATTACCCGAAAAAAAATTATTTCATTGACAACAAAGTAATAACCTCCGTAAGCTTTATCTACGACCATCCAGTCCTTCGCTTAAAAAAACCTCTTACATACGATAATCCCGTCATTGAGAAAGTAAAAAGTCTTGACAGGGTATATTTTGTAAACCCTACTGAGGATGAAGATAATTTATTTCAAGAAATAAACTTGAAAAAGCAAGATTGCCAAAGCTTCAGTTTTGATTATTCCTCTGATGTAACTACTGGAATCACATGTAGTGATACCATTATTGGCTGTACTTATGACGATCTAATTACAGAGCCACCTTATACTGACTCATTTAGACTATGCTTGTATGAGAAGCAATAGTCAATGAAACTCACCAATGAATTCTGCTTAGCTTGTCTGAACTATCTGTTTTTTTACATACCTTGCTCCTTTCACACTTAGACGAAGAGCATCGTAGGTAAGTGGTATTCTAATAAGTGTATTAATTATCCTATCAACTATTCGATATCGTAATCTGTTACTTAGTATGACCGTATCCGGGGAAATAGTGATTTGATAAACTACTTGATCCTTAATGACTGCATTCTCCAGCTTAAAATATAATTCTATTGTTTTTTTATACACATTTTCTCTCAACTGTTCACTTCCAGAGTTACCAGGTAATTCAATACTTTCAAGCTTGGTTCGAGAACAAAGTTTCAACATTGATTCTGTGTTCATAGAAGTGGGCAAATTTTCCCCAAGTTGTGACAGAAGTATTAGTCTTTCAGAAACGTCTAAATTAATAGAGTCAGGTACAATTAATGTATCAGAAACAACAACCCCACCTGCGAGGATAAAATTCAAATGAAGCTCAGAAAAAAATAAATTGCAACGTACATCAATTAAGAAGTCATTTTGTGAGAACATTTTTAAAATATCAGTTTCACAAAGGGAACTGGAGTGAATATACTTATTTTTTTTATGCTTAAGATCACTTTCTTTACCAGTGTAAATTAAAATGGTATTTTTGGTCACTTCTACCTGACACTTTTGTAACTCGTTTTCATTATCAAAAATTATAATCTGTCTGGAGTTTTTACTGTGAGTAATATTATGATGACTATTTAATTTATTCTTGGATTTCAATAGTATGCCTATATACTCGAGTCCTCCCATAAAAGGCATTGTAAATTCCGTATTACGAACAGAGCTGATCCTCTTGATTCCCAACTCTTTTAACAAAGATTCAATATCAGAAGCAAAGCTGAAATTATTTTCACAATTATCCAGGATCAAAAGCTGACATTTACTCTTGTTTAAAAACTGTGTTTTTATAGCTTTGGAAAGCATACTCGGAACGGCAACAATTAACCGGGAAGAAAACTCTTTACCATGTAAATGATCGATTGATATCGGGTTATATAGCCTATCTTCTATCTGCTCAGAACGATCATGCTTGTGATCGAGTGCTACGATAGAGCTCAGCCCCTTCTCGTTTAAAATATTGACAATATGATTCGTGAAAAAATAGGAAGGATTCAGCATATCATTGTCTTCAACAAGGAATATTACATCATAGTTTAATGGCAACGAGCTGTTTAAATCACTTCTTAGCTTATGCAGGATGGTATTCTGTAAAAACTTTTCATAGTCATTTAGATAACTGTCACGATATCTTGATAAGAAAATCTCTCTATTATTTTTCACTCTTTCATCTCGATCCGAAAAAGAAGCTTCTCCTCGATGGTAGACGAAAGCCTTTGGAGATATCACGGAACGTAACCCATTATTCGTATAACGGAAATGCAAATCAGACTCCTCACCGTAACCTTTTCCATAAATTCGATCAAAGAAGCCAAACTCTTCGATATATTTTGATTTTAACAATAAACAAAATCCTGCTGCGGTCACTATATCAATAGCATCAGTATTGCTATAGTCACTAGAAGCAAAATTCGAATTCATGAGATTAATGTTAAAACCTTCTGGCATAGCTACATTAATAACCGGAATAGTATTAGTAACTGGGTTCACCAAGGCAATTTTATCATCGCTTTCCGCCGTAAGTATCATCTGTTCAAGCCAGTCACCAACTACTATGGTATCGGAATTAAGCAACACTTTATAATCTGAATTTCTGGTCTCAATACCAGTATAACAAGCTTCAATGAATCCACTGTTTCTCTCATGCTTAATGATCTCTATAAGGTCAAGCAGACCCTTTTGATGGAGTACATTTTTGATTATCGTATGAAAATCTTCAGACTCAGAATCATCGACAAGAATTACTTTACTATCATAAGCTTTACCTTTCATTGTTCGTACAACGGACTCAACACAACGAATTGTAAGTTCGGGGGCAAAATAAACTGGTATAATAATATCAACTGTTGACATAATTCGGTTACAGCATTTTAATTGCATTATTAATTTATGTAAACATTGTGTATCATACTAAAATGAAATGGAAAAAATATAGTCCAACTTTTAATTTCTTACCGGATTGTCTTGATCATGTATGGTTTGGTCATATCTTCTTTGCGTACGACCTCATGCGAAATATAAATCCTGATGTCTTTGTTGAATTAGGTACTTACTACGGTACTTCAATGTCATCATTTGCTCAAGCAGTGAAAGATGGAAGTTTAAAAACCAGAATTTTTGCTGTTGACTGCTGGGAAGGTGATACTAATGCCGGTATGTATGGTGAATATGTTTACACACATGTAAATGCTTTAGTAAAGAAGTATTTTTCTGAAGTGCATATTTCTCTCGTTAAAAAGTATTTTAACGAAGCTGTTCACGATTTTGAGGATAATAGTATTGGGATCCTGCACATTGATGGATTACATACATATGAAGCAGTTAAGCAGGATTACCAGACCTGGTTACCCAAAATGCAGAATAATGGAATTATACTCTTTCATGATATTTTTGTTCAAGAGTACGGTGTTAAAGATTTATGGAAAGAGTTAATTATAAGTGACAAATTTTCCTATTTGGAATTTCCACAAAGTTTTGGTTTAGGTGTTTTATTCCTGGACAAAAAATTGTTTAATGATATTTTCGATGGAGTGGACTTAAGTAAACTTGTTTCTGACTATGTAAATACCGCAGTTGAAGCTATTACTGTTCAGGATGTTATACAAGCAGAGATTTTTGGAAATATTGCTCGAGCAGAAATGGGAAAAGAAATTAATATGCTGGCTGAGCAACGTTCAAAATTGGAAAATGAATTAGCAATGCTTTCCAGTGAATTATTCGAATTAAAGCAGGAATTCTCTGAATTGAGACAGCAAAACCAGGAATTACAATCAAAAATTATTAATCTACAAAATAAGAAAGCTTTTAGAATCCTTAATAGATTGATGACTACGATAGGCAGACCTTTGATGAGATAATAATGTACTTCTATGAGTATAGTTCAATAATTGCTTGTGTAATACTTTCCCAGGAGCGGGATTGAGCAAGTTTATAACCATTTGCAATCAATTGCTCACGTAAATCACCATCTTCTACTACCGTGTAAATATATTCCAAAGCACTTTTTTCATCACCTACCTGGTATACCATACAATTAAATCTATGCTTTACATATTCCATATTTCCGTGATTTTGAGCAACTATAGCGACACCTCCAGTTGCCATCATTTCTAAGGGAGGGTAAGAAAAACTCTCCAGTTTACTGGATTTTAATAATATATGGCAGGATTGATATATGCTTACCACTTTTTCATAGGGTACTTTAAGAAAAAATTTATCACATCGGTACCAATTCTTAGGTGCACCATCATAAGTCATATACCAGACTTCATACTTGTCAGGGTCTAAAGAGTTAGTAATTCTAAATGACTCATCAATGTTTCTATATTCTTCTTTATTACTTCCTTCAATGAGAATCCTGATTTTTCCATTAAAGTCTTTTTTTACGAAAGAAAAGAGTTGAGTATTTAAACCATTTGGACAGTATCTAGGCTTCTGATGATAATGTTCGGCTAGCCAACTCGAGCACCACTTTGAAATTGTTAAGTACTCAAAACCTCCTCGGTATGTAATGTTTGCCAGAATCCTCCAGGCATCTCCAACGGGTGAGAAATCAGTTTCAAATCCTTGAACTAAATACATCTTCCGTTTTGCATCAGGGTATCTTTCAACATAAAAACATGTAATCCACAACGTTGCTACAAGTATATCAATGTTTAACCTAACTGTGCACTTTACCCGAGACACCACATTAATCTCGCCCTCACTGGTTATAATATTTTCCTCGACACTGTCATCAGAAAGAAATGTTACATCAAAACCACAGTTTCTCAATACATGTGCATGTTTAACAATAACGTTAATACCTCCTCTAACCACAGTACCGGCAACATTGAAAACGATGGATTTTGCTAGCTTTTCCTGAATATCCCGAAAAATTAAAGACTTTGAATACACTGAAGTATATTTTTCCAAAAGCTTATTGTAATCATTTATTTTGTAGTTTTTCTTGGTAAGAACTGATGTTAATCTACTTGTTTTACACAAATCGCACTCAATGCAGTTAATTTCAAACTCTTTAGAGTTCGCATAATTAAGAAAAACTTGCTTCGATGATACTATGTAGGATAACTTTTCTTTATGATTCCGGTAAAAACGAATACTAAAATAGTTGTGTAATTGAATTGGAAGAGGAATGCTTATCTTGCTGGTTATACCTGTAATTATTACTACTTTTAAATTCAGAGCCTTAATTTTTTCAAGGTTTTGTTCAATAACTGTTTTGATATATTCCCCATCTGTACTGTTTGAATAAAATAATAAGTAATCAATTTCTTTTGGTTGTTGCGGGGAGGAATGAATATGTTTGATTACCTCATCAGGTATAAAAATATCATTCTTGGTTAAGGTCAACTGCTGGCATCTGTCTATGAAAGCACTTTCATACTTTGGATATGAGTTATTTGCTGAACTAAGTAAAAATACTGTTTTATTATGATAATCTGCTTTATCAATAAATTTTTGAATTGTATTAGTATTTGCAATGTTGTAGAAGATAAATCCTCTAAACAGTTTCAGATGGTGTAGCTTTAAATCCTTTTGCTTAATTACTTTAGTAAAAATTCGCATAGCAGTAAGATACTCTGCAAACCCTATAGTTTCATAGTAAGCCGTGCTGTAACCAGATTTACCTGTTTCCTGACTACCATCAACAATCAGAATATCATTGAAGTCCTGGGGAGCGTTCGTAAGGTAATTATTGATGCTATTATACATTATTTACTTATATAAATTAATTATATCTGCCTCAATACTTTTCCACGCATATTCTTCTGCAGTTTTACGACCACAGTCAATAAGTTTTTTCCGAAAAGCGCAGTCTCCAACAACCTTGTCGATGTGACTAAGAGCTGTTGTTTCATCTCCTGCTTCATATATCAGACAGTTTGATTCATGTAAAGCGTATACTGCGTTGCCTTTATTACCAGCGATTATAGCAACACCTCCAGTTGCCATCATTTCTAAGGGAGGGTATGAGAAACTTTCAAGCGTGCTGCTTTTTAACAAAATATGCGCCTCTTGATATATTTTACCCACTTCAGAATATGGTACTTGATGATAAAATTTGTCATACAAGTACCATGTCTTTGGTTTTTTGTCGTATGAAAGATACCAGATTTTGAACCTGCTCCTATCCAGCTTATTCGCTATTCTAAAACTTTCATCGGTATTTTTATGCACATCCTGACTGTTGCCCTCAATAAGTATAGTAATTTCTCCGGTAAAGTCCTTTTCTACAAAAGGAAACATATCCAAGTCCAAACCGTTGGGGCAAAACTTGCTTTCTTTATTGAATTCATGCTTTAACCATCCTTGACACCACAAAGAAATAGTCAAGTATTCAAAATTTTCAAGGCTATAGGTTGAGTTTGCCTGTAACCTTCGTATGTCTGTGGGTTCAAAAAAATTAGTTTCAAAACTTTGTACCAAATAACGACGTTGGCTTACCTTCGGATACTTTGTTACAAACGGAACAGTATCGTAAAGAGTTGCGACCATTTGATCAAAGTGAGCAAGTACATTAGTTTTATTGTTTGATATGACAAGTAACTCTCCATCCTTAGTTACAATATTCGATTCATCCTCATCATTTGATAAAACGCTTACATCATACCCTTCTTTTCTTAAAGAGTTACAATGTTTAATTATTACATTTATACCACCTCTAACTACTGTGCCCGGCACAACAAAGGCAACACTCTTGTGGAGACTTGATTTGATAAACTGAGCTAAACCGTATCCGGAGTTTACAGTGAGCTTCTTCTTGATAACTTCTTCATATGCCCTCTTACCTAATGTACTTCTTAGTTCATTGTTTTTAATTAACCGGTCCAGTGTTTTGAACCACTCATCACCTGTATTGTTACAAAGTATTCCAGTTTCACTATGCTTTATCACCTCCTCAAATGCACCAACTTTAGAGGCAACCGTGGGGACTTTAACAAGAGCAGCTTCAGTCCATTTATTCTCCGACTTCGACTGATTGAACGGTGTATCGACTAGAGGAGCAACATTGATATCAATGTTGCATAATACTTCAGGTAGCTTTTGCCAATCCATAAATGGTATGATTTCAATCTGTTCCTTGTACTCTAAGAGTTTTTTTGGGACATCCACCAGCCCGACAAGTACAAGCACAACTTTCGTGTTTTTCTGAAGTATACGAATTAAAGCATCTTGAATAAGTTCCAGGTCGGGATTATGTGTCTTACTGCCACTAAGGTAGCCGATTCGAACTTCGGATCCTGCATTACCTGTGTTTTTACGTGCGTTTTCTGAAAGTAAAAGCAGCTCTTCGGAGACAACATTGCGATTAATGAAGACTGATTCAATATAGTTGCTTAATTCTGACGCTAAAAATGCAGTGGTGGTAATTGCATGGTCACAAAGTTTTAAACAGGCCTGATAGTCACGAATATACTGAAAATGCAGCAAACGTTGCTTATCAGGCATTGTCTTCACGTACTCTATTTCTTTGCTGTAAACCTCATCGATAACTAAATCATCAATATCGTAATAGAATGTTTTATTATGATACTTACCGACTGTAATAAAGTTTTCTAATGAATCAGTGAGTGGACACCGACATATTACAAAGCCATGAAAATATTTTAAGTACTCCATGGTTATGTCTTCATACCAAATCATTTCACATGAAAAGTTATTAAACAAAAGTTGCTGGTATTGGTGATCAACCCTGTAACGCTTAGGATGGTCTATATCGCATCCATAAATGAACAAAATATCCTTTAACTCATGTTTTTTTTGTGGAGTGAGTAATTTTCGTTTTATAAACTTCAAGATATATTTCTTGGTCCTTTTTAATAACTCACTTCCCCCACCTTCCTGAAAAGCTTCTCCACTTTTTTTCACTAGTAATTTTACTTTTATAAACATAGTAGTTTATTTTATTTTGCGCCATGAATGTTCCAATCGTACTACACCATGAAATTTTGTTGATGATAGAACCTCAAATTCAGCAACGCTGCCAACCCAGTCAAACGGCTTCTCATCGTTATCACCAAATATACTTACATTTATACTATATCGACCAGAAAGAAGTTTAGGGGATTTAAACTGTACACACACTTTTGAATCTTTCGGCGAAAAACCATCATTTGTTAATAAAGTATTTGTTCCGAATACATAATCATCATTCTGTGAACTTATTGCTACTCCATAATGCAGAAGTTCCTGTGTATTCAGAATACCCTTTTCAGTCTCAATAATTGAAATATACATGTAAATATCTTCTCCAGAATTAAAAAGAACTGATTCATCTCCATTAGAATCACAAATAAGAACATCTTTTATAAGAATCTCTCCGCTCCCCCATCTTTTATCCGAATGAATTTCGGATAAAAGATACTCACTCCTTTTTGTCTTCTTTTTACCCGGATTCTGTTCGCTGATGGATATGCCATTATAAACTGCTAATCCTACCCCTACGTCTTCATACTCCTCGACTTTTGACTTATTTATTAAAAATACTTTTGAACAAAATTTCCGAATACTTTCCTCACTATGGGTAACTAAAATTATCGTCTTCTTCTCTTTTTTAAACCTTTTAAACACATCCAAACATTTCAATTGAAAATTCGTGTCTCCGACTGCCAATACTTCATCGAGAATAAGAATATCCCCTTTCGCCTGAATAGCTATAGAAAACGCAAGACGAACCTGCATACCGGAAGAAAAGTTTTTAAGTGGCATATCCTGAAAATCACTAACCTCCGCGAAGTCTATGATCTCATCATACTTTTCCTCAACTTCTTTCTTCGTCATACCAAGTATAATCCCGTTTAAAAAAACATTATCTCTCGCACTGAGGTCGTGGTTAAAACCGACACCCAGCTCCAGGAAGGGTATAACCTTACCATTCACGGTGATATTTCCTCTATCAGGCTGGTAAATTCCAGAAATAATTTTGAGAAGCGTACTCTTCCCCGCCCCGTTTTTGCCAATTATTCCAACAAATTCACCTTTTTTAATTTCGAACGAGATATTATTTAACGCTTCGTAGATTTCAATGGATTTTTTTTTGTGGAACATATTCACAAATGCTTCACGTAAACTATCGTTCCGTCCATGGTGAATTTTGAAGCTTTTTGAAATATTCTCTACTTTTAGTGCTACGTTTGACATTAAAAATATTCTGCAACTTTTTTTATTGAATATTTGTAGTAAAAATATCCTAATATTCCAGCTATAAGCATTATTATTAACCAAATACCCACGATAAACTCTGATGTCAGCTCATCGTAGATAATCGCATCCCTCGCGGCAGTTAGTAATACTGAAATTGGATTAAGGATAGTAAGTATAATTTCCATAAATTTGGATCGTTCCGCCACAAGCGCTACCGGATAAAAAATTGGGGTAGTCCAGAATAATAGTTGATTTACTAGCTCCCAAATGTGCAGCATATCACGAAATTTTACATATAATACACTAAGAATCATAGAGGTGACGATAATGAGAAAGTAAAAAACCAGTATAATTCCTAAAAACCAAACGAGCTGTAATATACCAGGCATAATGCCAGCAAATATTCCTATCACCATAAAGATTAATATATTAATCACAAAGTTGATCAAAGCTAAAAAAGTTGCTGAAATCAGTACAATATATCTCGGAAAACTCACTTTGGTGATCAAATTCTGTCGATTCATTAACGATCCCATACCAAGAGTAGTCCCCTCTGTCCAAAATGTGATAAACATATTCCCCAACAGAAGATAAAGTGGAAAATATTCCATATCATCAAATCTAAAGACGCGGGAAACAACAAAATACATAATTGTGAAAATTGCAAATGGCTTGGTTAATACCCAGATAAAGCCAAGGACTGAATCATTGTATTTCATCTTGAAGTCTGACCTGAATAATTGCCAGATCAAATCCCAGGTATTTCTTTGTTTTAAGGAGGTAAACATTTACTTTGCGGGTATCATAGCATTTTTGTATTCTTTTCAACAAATATCTACATCTTTCGTAATTTCCTTCTTAACGGAGGATGGCTTAATATCCGTCATTTTTGCTGGAGTATTTAGATAAGCTATGACAATTGCACATAAACTGACCACAATATCGATTATCATTGTTACTATCCTCCAATTAAGAATAATATTGTCTTCAATCTCAGTCATCTGGAGAACCAGCTCTTTTATTCCAATCCCACCAGGCGAAAAAATAGCCAGTATACTTGCACTATAGGACAGCGATTGAACGGCTATAGTATTAAAAATATTTACACGCTCTCCATTCACTGAGTATGAAAAACAATAAATGCTTAAGCCAGCAATAGACCAGCCTAGGAGGTAAAGGACTATAATCTTCGTTATTGTTAGGTAACTAAAGTTTTCAAAACTGCATAATGTTCTTAGCAAAGGTACTTTCTGAACTTTAAAGATATTTTTTTTGGCAACCAGAAAGCCAGCATAAATCACTAAAATTAAAAACGGTACTGATAGCATCAATAAGGGTTTGGAAAATGATAAAAAGAAAATAAATACAATGAAACCAGTGTAAATAAGAAATCCCTGTTCCATCAGGATTGCTTTGGTAGATTGTTTCCCACTAACTCCAAATCGCTTAAGAAACAGGTATCTGAAGGAAAATGAAAAAATACTGGACGGAAGGTACTTAAACATCTGCGCAAACATAAAAGTTGCAGCATGCGCTATATTGGTTTTTACTATGTATAAGTGAAGTACGAGACACCATGCATAACTATGTATTACATAAAATAGAATAAATAACAGTATCGAGATAATAAAAAGTGGTATCTCGAGGCTACTCCACACTAAGCTGAAACTTCCAATATTCAGCGACTTAAACGCAATAAAAATTGTAATTCCAAGCAAAGTATTCAGCAACGTAGCATAGAGTATTCGAGAAATGAATTTTCGGTTTTTAGACTGCTTAAGCTTCATACATCTTTTCCGCGAGGACTAAAGTCCAGGGTATAGGAGATCTGGTTGCTATAACTCTCCCGAAATATTTCTCAACGTACTTGACAATTCCATTCTTCGACCAGTGGTTTAGGTGGCCGATAGTGTTACCCAGATCCTTAATATAATGCCCTCTGGCTAAATTCATCATTCTCCAGAGGGGTTCACGCGGAACACCAAGGATTAAATACCTCGATGAAACTCTACGAAGTTCTTCTAAGGCTAGTTTCGGTTCATCAAGATGCTCCAACACTTCTAGAAGAAATATCAAATCAAAGCTCTCATCCTGCCTTTGTAAATTATATATATCCTCCTG
>JBMCLJ010000013.1:0-21453 GCA_048615375.1 Candidatus Dojkabacteria bacterium
TCTGACGAAATCTTCTCTACCTTCAACGATGAATCAGAGATTATGTAATCCACATGAGAAGGGTTATTTTTTATAGTGCTCAGCAACAGGTTTTTCACTGCTTTCATGGCTTCATCTTCGGCTCTTTTGATATCCTGCTTAGCAACTATTTTAACAAACTCTTTTGGTGTACCACCGGTAATACCTTGCAGATTTGACCCGAACACTTCGGTATCCGAGTTATATGATCCAACCTGGAACCTACTGGAACCCGCTGATAAATTATAGTTTTCACCGATATCTGCAGCGACAACAGCTACGTCGTCCACACCACCAGGGCTAAGGTTGAGCTTATTCTGGGTCTGGTATACCAGTGATTTGCAGGAACCGGAAATACAGGTAAGTTTTGTACCTTTAGTAACTTCTTTAATTTCATTAGTTGTATTATATATCCTGATCTCGCCTTTCGCCTTCTCACCAACAGGTTTTTCTTTTGTCGCTTCAGTAAAACTTGATACTGACTCTACTTCTTCAAGCTCTACAAAATTCACACCCTCGTTACTTGCAAGAGAAATAGTTGTTTCCTCATTAATTTCCCGATACTTAAAAAATAATGTAGCACTGAATGTCTTGTTGGAAGGGTAGTAAATGTAAAAAAAGCCATACAACCCGATCAGAATGATAAGTATAAGTGGTATCCCAATGTATTGAAATTTCCTGCTCCTGTAAAATCCTGACAGGCAAATAGCTTTAATTTTAGAGCTTAACAGGATAATATATCTTACTATAAATCCTACTATCTGCTGGTGAATCCCCTGATTCCTGGCAACAGCGTTACGCCCTGGATATTCCTGTCCTGAGGAGATTTTGGGTACATGTCGAGAAGGCCTGGATGTAGCGGCGGAATGCAGAAGAGGGAGAAACTCAAAACGTTTTACCTTATTGTCACGCTTTTTTATCTTTCGGGAAGGAGAGGACGCTTTCTGAGGCGTTTTTGCTGGAGAAGACGTTGAAAACTCTATTTTTTTTTTAAACGTATATCCTTGCCGGCTTTAAAAGACAAATCGTTAATACCGCTTGTTCTCGACGCTCGCTTTCTCACTCTGGAATTAGTTATTTCATGTTCCTCCTTTGAAGATAACTCTGACTCTTGATGAACTGGTTCTCTTGATGATTTCGCTACGCGTGAATTTTTCTTTGCAGAAACTGTATGCTCACCTTCACTAATATCTTCTTCCCGTGCTACTTCAGTAAATTCTTCATGAGCGAGAAATTGTGGACGATACTCATCTCCTGTATCAACTTTTGCCGGAGATTCGGATTCTCCTTCCTCCTCTTTGAGTTCATCCAGGCTGATTTGAACACGAACCTGTGGTACTTCAACAACACCCCCTCCTTTTTTACCGGATTTACTTTCTTCCTTTTGGGCGTCAACCTCCAGCTTCTGCATTTCACTATTCTCCTCTGTATGCGATTCATTTTCTGAGAGTCCTTCAAGCGTATTTCCCTCTTCACTCGACTGAACAGCTTCAGCCTCTTCCTCTACCTCCTCTTTTTTCTTTTGTTCTTTACCTGTTTGGACAGATTTTTTCGATGAAGCTTTTCTATCTATCGTTGTTTTAGTATCTACCAGTGGCACAGCAGTTTTATGGGAAATTGATGTATGATCTGACGCCTCGTCTTTCTGTTCCAGCGCAGGCATATCAGGCACATACCGTTGACGCGTGCCTTTTTTAATCACATCAAATTTTTTTCTTTGCGCTTCGTCCCATATTTCTTCCGTAATTTCCCCTATCCTTGATACCACAATAAGGTCTGCTTCCTGAGCTAATTGCGCACCTGCATCGTCGAGCGTGACAAGTACTAGTAATTTATCAGACTTATCTACAACTCGTTTAAGAATTTTTAAGGTTGTTATAGACGTCAAGAGTGAAGCTCGATCAGGTATAACGAGCGTTACCCTTTCTGTCTTCGCTTCGAGTATTTTCTCGAGAATCGAAGTTATTTCATTGTCTGTATCAATAAATACCTTGCTGCTATCCATAGTTCCTTTTCCTACTTAGAAATTACCCTACTCAATTAATTCTAACGTAAATCGTGCAATACTTGCAGGGGTGACATCCTCAACGGATATTAACAGCTTTTTATCATCAACAATACCACTCAAGTCTTTTGGTTCAAGATAGGAAATTTTTGGAGATCGATTAAAAGGCAATTCTTTTGTCCATGGAAATTCGACAAGCGCATCTTTTAACTCAGTCAACATTGAACCTCCCCCGCAAAGATACATCCGATGAGGAAAGCCTTTCACACTTTCAATGAATTCTTCAAGCCCGACAAAAACTGCGAATGCCCATACAGAGACGTCTTTCTGAACTGAATCTTTTACATCTGAAATACGGGAAACAACGAGATCCTTGGTCGTATACTTTATTTTAAACTCTTCAGCTTCATTCACCGTGAGCTTTAAGTCTGATGCGATACGTTTTGTAAACACTCGTCCCCCAAATGCAATCATATGAGTTCCTACGGTCACCCCGTTCTGGATCACAGCAATATCTGTTGTTCCTCCACCTACATCAATCACAATGCTTGAGTAAGCTGAGTCTCTTGCTCCATTGATGGCCATAGCAACGGCGAATGGCTGAGGAATTATCCCTAGCAGATTCACACCAATTGTATCGGTTATGCTCTTAAGGTAATTGACGTGTAATACAGGAGCAAAGGTAAAGTAAAATTTGATCTTTGCATCGGTACCAGTCATTCCCATTGGATCCTCTACCCTGAAACCATCAATATGAGCGTCTACTACAATATGGTTCAGCATTTCAATGTTCGTCAACTCTCCTGTTGTATCACCAATGTGAGTAAAGACCAGGTGCTCAGCTTCCCGATATGCTTCATCAAGGATCTTTTCTGAGACCACATCAAGCTCTTTCGCGTCAATGGGCTTGGAAGGGTCATTTCTCGTATATTTTGCCTCAACCATCACACCTTTAACCAGCTCCCCTGCAATGCCCATAATTGCACCGTCAAACTTTTTCTGCTTGAGATTGAGCATAGATTCCTGAACGGTTTCAATGACACGACGAATACTTGTAACGGTTCCGTTTTTCATTGCGGCAGCATGCTGCCTGGTCTTGAGATATTCATCTATGACAACAGCCCGATCATGAATTGAAAACACTATCAGTTTCAGAAACTCAGTTCCTACATCAAGACAAATGAATGTTTTCTCTTCTAGAGATTTATGTTTTTTAAATGAGAACATTATGTTCTATGAAGTACACTATACTGATACAAAATAGCATTTATGTCAAATCGTTATTTTCTTGTATCTATGTTACCAAAGTCAGGATAATAGTGTATAATGCGTAAGTTTATATTTACGTATCGCTTCAAATACAATTACAACAGCCTTGCTTCCATTTACATTAAAAACTATGCTAGGATTCACGCATACGGGTAATAAACTTGAACATCATGACTAAGGACGTGAAAAAAGACCAAAAAAAACGAAACGCTGAAGAAGAACAGGATACGCAGAAAGACAGTAAAGGAAAGAGTCCGAATCACAACAAACGTAATCCTGTAATTAATGTAGTAAATACTGGGCAGAAAAGATCCTGGTACAGAAACCCGACCGTTCTCATCATCCTTTTCTTTATCGTAACGCTCATCATTGGACGACTCCTTACCATTACCCCGACTGACAACACGGTATCGTTTGGTGAATTTATGACTCAGGTAAAAGAAGGGGAGTACGAAAAGCTGGAAATCAGTGAACGGAGTGCAAAAATAGTATTTGAAGATGAACAGAAGGAACCTGTACTGACTATGATCCCCAACCAGGAAGACTTCCGTTCTGCCTTAACCCAAATCGGCATTGAACCAATAAACGAAAAGATAGCGTTCAAGCACCCCTCAGATATTGACCTTCTTTCGATCATTTCGACGCTTGCACTCATCATTTTCATTGGTGTTATCGCGTTTAGTTTCTTTTCAGCAAAAAACATCGCGTCTGGCGGCCCAATGATGGGGTTTGGCGACACCAAGGCAAAGTTATTTGTATTCGGAAAAAAACAAAATGTAAAATTTTCACAGGTCAAAGGTGCAGACGAGTCTGTAGAAGAAGTAAAGGAAATTGTGTCATTTTTGAAAACCCCGCAGAAGTTTATCAAACTGGGAGCCAGAATCCCGAAAGGTGTTTTACTTGTCGGGCCTCCTGGTACAGGTAAGACATTGCTGGCCCGGGCAATTGCAGGCGAGGCGAATGTTCCATTCTTCTTTACTTCAGGTTCTGAATTCGAAGAAATGCTTGTAGGTACGGGAGCTTCACGTGTAAGGGACTTATTCAGCAAGGCAAAAAAAGCCGCACCTTCTATCATCTTTATTGACGAAATTGACTCAATTGCCCGTAAACGAGGTACAGTGATAAATTCCGGCAACACTGAACAAACCCTTAACCAGATTCTGGTAGAGATGGATGGTTTTGATGTGAATACCAATGTAATTGTCATTGCGGCCACAAATCGCCCGGATGTGCTTGACCCTGCAATCATCCGCCCAGGACGGTTCGACCGGAGGGTAGTTCTCGACCTGCCTGACGTAAAGGGGCGGGAAGATATATTAAAAGTGCATGCCAAAAACAAACCACTCAATAAAGAAGTAGACCTGGTGACCGTAGCCAAGCGCACTATTGGATTCAGTGGGGCAGATCTCGAAAATACACTCAATGAAGCTGCTCTTATAGCTGCAAACGCGAACAGGCATGAGATTACAAATGATGATATCGAAGAAGCTGCGACAAAAGTCACCATCGGACCGGCCAAGAAACGTCCCAAGTCAGATAAGCAAAAGAGACTTGTAGCATACCACGAAGCGGGACATGCTATTGCGGGCTTCTTTGCTAAAGGTTCCGATAAAGTGCATAGAATTTCTATAGTTTCAAGAGGGTATACGGGTGGCGTTACCATGTATCTCCCCCAGGAAGAGGAAATGGAACTGCGCACTGAAGAGAAATTCAATGCAGAACTGGTCACACTGTTCGGTGGACGAAGTGCTGAGAAGTTAACATTCGACAGTGTTACGACTGGCGCAAGCTCAGATATTCAACGCGCATCGCAGATTGCACGGGATATGGTCAGAAAGTACGGTATGAGCTCTCTTGGATATGTCGATTATACGATTGATACGGATTATTTTGGAGGAAGTGCTACACAATACTCTGACAAAACGTCTGAAGCGATAGACGAAGAGGTAAAGAAAATACTTGATACTGCTTCAAAAGAAGCTGAGAGAATACTTCAAAAAGAGCGGCAAAAGCTTGATGAGCTAGCCGAGATGCTTATTGAAAAAGAAGTTATTGAGAGCGATGAATTCTACGAATTTATGGAGGGGAAAAAAGCAGAAGGACATACTGAAGAGAAATCTTAACCGTAGCTGACAAACATGAATGATAGAAAAGCAACAAGAAGATCAATACTCCTGGTTCTCGGGGTGCTGCTTATGTTCTATCTTTCAATTATGCTCGCCTGGTCGTTCACAAGCGAAAAGAACCCGCCAACGAACACGCTCTGGGACTGGAAGCGTGAAGGGTACGAATCAAATCCTCTTCACGATCGTTACCAGATTGAGGAGGAGGAGTAACTATTCCTTATCCCTCATTTCTGAGATCCTCTGCCCTGCAATCCTGTCCAAATCGGAAGGAAATAAGGTAGCTTCTCTGATATTTTTCAGTTCCAGGATTTGCATAGTCATTCTCTCAAGCCCAAGTGAGAATCCAGCTTCCGACGGAATTCCATACTTGAAGGCTTCAAGATAGTGAGCGTACGTATCAAGCGTCAAGCCCTGATCTTTCATCCTCTCCAGCAATACTTCATAATCATGGATTCTATGAGTACCTGAAAGCCATTCAAGCCCCCTGCATTCAAGGTCAAAGCTTAGTGACTCTTCAGGCTGCTCCGTGTCATTCCAGGTATAAAAATTCTTGTCCTTCTTAAAGTTTAACAGCCACAAAAAGTCAGATGCGTGCTCCTCTCTTGCCCACGCGGCAATTTCCCGTTCGTCATCAGGATCCAAGTCAAGCTCTTCACGCTGTGCAGGCTTACCTGTGCTTTTTTCAATAAGCTCAAGAGCTTCTCGAACTTTAATCCGGGGAAACGCACCTTCAGGTAAACGGGGTAATTCAACGCTCCATAGAGCAAGTTCTTCTGAGTGGTGCTCAGCAAGATACCCAAGAATATCCCGTACAACTCCTTCAACGACCTGTAATGCCTCGTCATAGGAATCAATAAATCCCATCTCTCCATCAAGTTGAGTCAATTCCATTATATGCCTTGAAGTATTATGTTTCTCAGCACGAAATACAGGGGCAATGGTAAACACCCGCTCAAATACTCCAACCATGATCTGCTTGTATACTTGCGGACTCTGGGCAAGATATGCTTTATCCTGGTAGTATTTGACTTCAAATACAGATGCCCCGCTTTCGGAGGGTGCCCCCATAAGCGCTGGTGTACGGAATTCTGTAAACCCGCGTCTCACCATTGCATTCCGGAATGCATTCAAAATACCTGCCTGGACTGCAAAAATAGCTTTTTGCTTTTCGTGGCGTAACGTGACTGGCCGGTGATCGATTATAGTCTCCATATGAGCATCTACTTCTTCCTTATTGATCTCAACTGGAATCATGTCTGTTACGGCAGATTCAACTTTAATTTTGGTTACCTGGATCTCAACAGAGTCTTTTTTAGGGCTTTCAACTACTTTTCCTGTAATTCTAAGGACTGATTCAACCTGAAGATCTTTAACGGTATCTATAAGTGTATCATCGAGTACACACTGCACCAATCCAGTCCTATCACGTAAAACGACAAAAGCAACCTTCCCGAGGTTACGAAAGCGATGCATCCATCCGCCCAAAACCACCTCTTCACCGACTTTGGCGGGCAACTCATTGACCATTACTCTCTTTTCCATTGATGGATTATACAGAAATTCTGAGATATTTCGAATAAACAGGCTCATTCGCTACCTCAGTCAAATGAATGTTTATTCACCTGTTCTTCCAGGTATTTACTTATTTTTCCCCAGCGCATAAATCTGAAGGCCATTTCCTGCACATGAAAGAAGTCCCGGTGCAATATAATTCCTTTCGCCGGATCCTCCGTGGAAGGATGAACCTTTGCTATCTTTGCTATAAAAATCATTTCCGAGTGATTTGAAACATAGTGGGTAGAATGGTTGATGAGGCGAACTTCCAGAAAACCAAGCAACTTATATTTTTTTATATCGATATCTGCTTCTTCGTGTAGTTCGCGCTTAAGAGCCAGTATAGGATTTTCGTTCCTTTCAACAGTACCACCTGGTATCATCCAGTTTCCTATTCCATCATTGGAAACCATGCAAACCATCTTACTTTCTTCCAGGGCAATACACCTGACTTTTTTTATGTTCGAAAAGTTTTTTGAGTCGAGAAGATCACTGGTCGGAAAAAACTTTAAATTCAGTTTTTTCGTAATCATACGCCTCTGATATGTAATAGGCTCGATTTGTATCATAATGATGAAGTATACGCTGATTTATGTTTTTTTGACAATCATATTTATGGTATAGCTACCGGAACTCAACAACTCCGTTTTGCAAACAAACCTTTCGCAAGGGACACAAACTACAGACAGGATTCCTGGGAAAGCAATAGTTCCTACCAATCAAGATAAGTTGCTTTGGGGTATTGACAAAAAATTCCTGAGGCCACTGCTGTAGCAGATCCTGCTCAATCTTATCCGGCTCACGGAGTGTGGTCCACCCTATTCGTGACGAGACCCGTTTCACATGTGTATCCACTACAATTCCCGCAGGAATACCGTAAACATCAGCCATAATTACATTTGCCACCTTCCTCCCTACTCCGGGCAATCTCACGAGCAGGGCAATATCCGCGGGCACATCTCCTTCAAATTCATCAACAATCATCTTTGCCGTCAGAACGATGTTGCGGGACTTCGTTTTATAATAATTAATCCTCTTCACCAACTGCGCAACTTCTTCTGCTTCTGCTGAACCAAGTGATTCCGCATCGGGGAAACGTTGAAAAAGATCGACTGTAACTTTATTTACCATTGCGTCAGTAGTCTGTGCAGACAAAACAGCCGCTATAAGTAGCTGAAACGGTGAACTATGCACAAGGAAAGGCTCCACCTTACCGTATATCCTGTCCAGCTTGCGTAAAATCTGCAGCGTATCCTCTTTGGTTCTCACCTCAAGAGTATACAACCAATCCCAATGTATTTCCTCCCAACTATTTTCAAAATCCCTGCAGTTTTTGCTAAACTTACACTGTATTATTTTATACACCTAACAAATGGCAATTATAAAACAAATCAAAGCCCGACAGATCCTCGATTCTCGTGGCAACCCAACAGTAGAAGCAGATGTAATCCTTGAAGATGGAAGTCTGGGACGAGCGGCTGTTCCCAGCGGAGCAAGTACAGGAGAGTTTGAAGCGGTAGAGCTACGAGATAATGACCCGAAAATATACAATGGCAAATCAGTACACAGCGCAATTAAACATATCAACGATGATATCGGACCAGCCCTGCTTGACCAGGACGCAGAAAACCAGCGACGGCTTGATGGTGTCATGATCAGGCTTGATGGCACACCAAATAAATCAAACTTTGGCGCAAATGCTATACTCGCGGTTTCTCTCGCTATTGCAAAAGCACAAAGTATATCGAGCGGGCAGGAACTCTATGAATATCTCAACCAATTCTCCCCACGTAGAGATGAACCCTACGTACTTCCCTTTGCGATGATGAATGTAATGAACGGAGGTAAGCACGCGGTCAACTCATCAGATTTTCAGGAATATATGATATTCCCGAGTCAGGAAAGCTATTTCGCTGACCGACTGCGTTGCGGAACGGAAATATTTCACAGTTTAAAAAAGATTCTTGAAGCCGATGGACATTCTTCTCTTGTCGGGGATGAAGGGGGATTCGGGCCAAGCCTTGGATCAAACGCTGAACCACTTGAATACATTATGAGAGCTGTTGAAAAAGCAGGATATACCGCAGGCCAGAACGTCCATATAGCCATGGATCCAGCGAGCAGCGAATTTTATAAAGATGGAAAGTACTTACTCCAATGTGAATCAAAAGCACTAACAACCTCGGAGATGATCGAGTATTACGCTCAGCTGGTTGATCAATTTCCTATTATCAGCATAGAAGATCCTTTATACGAAAACGACTTTGAAGACTGGGCGGAATTCACAAGTCGCCTTGGAGAAAAAATCCAGGTAGTAGGCGATGATCTGTATGTAACAAATGTGAAGCGGCTGCAAAAAGGTATTGAACTAAGATCATCTAATGCAATCTTAATCAAACTCAACCAGATCGGTACCTTATCGGAGACTATTGACGCGATTACATTAGCACATGAAAATGATATGTCAGCGGTCGTCAGCCATCGATCAGGCGAAACTGAAGATACGTTTATAGCAGATCTGGTCGTTGCAATGAGGACAGGGCAGATTAAAACAGGCTCACTCAGCAGGACTGATAGACTGGCAAAATACAATCGCTTACTCAGGATAGAAGAACATATCCATGATTCTCTTTGACCCGGCACAATACAAGGAGTTCGGTCAGTCATTCTACGATGCAAAGACGTTCTCGTACAGATACCAGGCATCGAAGAAATTCTTTTTTTCGAGAGTGTACATACCCTACGGGCCGATCTGCCAAAAGAAAGAGAATGTACAGGATTTTTTAGAACACTGTCAGACGGTAAAGTTCTCAAAAATTAAAGTAGATTTGCCACTTATCCTTGACCAGGAAGATTCTGATTTTGTCACCCATTCGTTCAAGGAACGAGGTTTCACGTACGGTACATCCGTTCAGGATGCAGAAACTATTATTCTCACACGTACAAGTTTTAATCCTGATACAAAAGACATACGTTACTACAGGAAAAAAGCGGCAAAAACACATGATATAGTTATTAAAGACAAACTAAGCAATGAAGAGCTTGAAGCTATATATCAGCTCTACTTACAATCAGCAGAAAAAATCGGCTATATCCCGAAGCCCAAAACAGTATTCTCAAAACTCGCAGAGCATACTCTTACGTCCCTGGCTATTGAAAAGTCTGCAGGAGAAATACATGGCTATGTTTTCGGATATACGTATAAGCGCTCGCTGGGAAACTTCTCAGATCAGGAACAAGGCGATGTATTACAGATCATGTTTGCCGGCAGCAATGAAACCGGGAGAAAATCTTATGTTGGCTATGGGCTGTACGCAAACCTCATAGAGACCAGTCTTGAATCGAATCGAGTCAAAATAGTTGACTTATACGGAGCAAGTAGAACCCAGAATAGGGCATACACCAGGTTCAAGGCGGAATTCGGAGGGGAATTCGTAGCTTATCCAGGAAGCTTTGAGAAAGTGAATATACTATAATACCCCAGCCTATGAATATAAAACGAGTACAAGATAATGAAATCACTCCACAGGAATGGAATAATCATGTTCCCCATCCAGTTCAGTCCTGGGAATGGGGCGAAGCGAGAAATGAAACTGGGATTGAAATTCTAAGATATGGAGAGTTTGAACACCAAAAGCTCGTAAGAGGATATCAAATTACACTACATGAAGTTCCTGTCATCAATAAGAATGTTGGTTTGCTTGCCATGTCTCATCCCCCTTCCTCAACCATGCTTGACTTTCTCAAAGCTGAACTTAAGAAAAAACAGGTGGTGCACTTGCAAATTGAACCATATGTCTTTGCCAAAGCAGAGACAGCCGGATTACCTGCGGTAAAAGAGGTCAGGCCTTCGTTTCACCGTCACTTTTACAAGTGGACAGTACTTATAGACTTGCGGAAGAGCGAAGATGAACTACTCCAGGACATGAAATCTGATTGCAGAAAGAATATCCGAAAAGCAGAGAAAAATGGTGTGGTTACCAGAATTGAAGATACAGAAGCCGGATTTGATGTATTTAAGAACCTACTCTTCGAGACAACCCAACGACAAGAGTTTTCGGCTCACACTGAGACATATCACCGAACTGTGTGGTCACATATGCAGCAGGGATCATTAGCACATCTGGTAAATTCATATCATAACGATTTACCAGTATACTCGTTTGAATGTTTTTCGTTGAACAACACGATATACACCCCCTACAGTGGCTCCTCATCCGCACATCGCAACCTGAAAGCAGGTAATCTAGCGACCTGGGAGATGATTCGTCTGGGGAAATCACTCGGAAATGAAATCTTTGATATGTGGGGCATCAATCCTCCTGAAAAAAACAAAGAAGGCTGGACTGGATTTAGCGATTTTAAAGAACGTTTCGGCGGTGAGAAGGCATGTCTCGTGGATGGATATGACCTGGTAATCAATCCATTCTGGTACACGTTATATACAAAAGTATATAAATACAAAAACTTTATATTACGACTTAAAAGAACGTGACAATAATCATAAACGTTGGTATGTGCATATTCATGCTCATTTTGTTACAATCAGTTAATTTTCAAAATCTAAAAGGAGGGAAATATCGCAAGAAATACAAACAGGAAAAAGAAATACAAAGCAAAAAGTGAAAATTTAAACTATAAATTTCCCCGTAATCAGTATATACGGGCAGATGAAATGCGAGTACTTAACGAAGAAGGAGAACAGATAGGTGTCATGTCCCGCAACGATGCACTTAGCCTAGCTCAGGAAAACGAGATAGACATTGTTTTAATAGCACCGACGGCAAACCCGCCAGTGGCTAAGTTAATTGAATGGTCCAAGTTTAAGTACGATTACTCAAAAAAGCAGCGACATTCCAAACAAAATACTCCACAAATCAAGGAAATGTGGTTTAAACCACTTACTGATGTAGGCGATATGCAGCATAAAGTTAAAAAGATCAGAGAATTTCTGGAAGATAGAAACAAAGTAAAAATTACTGTGAAACCAAACAGGAAAACATACCGGCTAGACCGAAAGATATACTTTGAACTACTCGAAAGAGTACTCGAAGAACTTACCGAAGAAGCACAGGTAGAAATCCCTCCGCGTTTTGAAGGTAAAAACGTTTCTGTTATAATCAAAAGCTCAAAGAAATAATATGGCTAAATTAAAAAATCATTCAAGTGCAGTTAAGAGATTTAAAATTACCAAGGACAAGCGATATAAATACCGCGCGTCAGGATGGAATCACATGAAATCTAAAAAACGTGCTGTCGTAAAGCTTCGTAAACGTGCTGATAGAATCCTGTCATCTGATATAGCACGTAAGTACGATACTCTACTTCGACATTAAGTTCAGTCAGGTCATCACAAACAAAAATTATTGTGCAATTTCATTAAATAGTTTACAATCTCTGCCAGTATGAGAGTAAAAGGAGGAACTACAACCCGAAAACGACATAAAAAGATCTTGAAGCAGACCAAGGGATATAGAGGCCAAAGATCAAAGATTTATAAGCGTGCAAAGGAAGCGTATTTGCATGCTGGGCAGTATGCGTATACACATCGTCGCAGTAAAAAAGGCCAGATGCGGATGCTATGGATAATAAGAATTAACGCAGCCTTAAGTGAATATAAGATGAGTTATTCCCAGTTCATAAACAAGCTTCAGAAACATGAAATTACGCTTAACAGGAAATCACTTTCGGAGTTAGCAATTAATTACCCTGAAGTGTTTAACAAAGTGGTCGAAAAGGTTAAAGCTTAAGCTTCAGGTTACTCTATACGGTTTTACGTAGTTTTTTACATTATTATACCTGTATGGTTTAATTAACAACAAATACATATGGCTCAATCCAAGAAAAAAATATTTACCCAGGAAGGTTTTGACAAACTCCAGGAAGAATTAAACAGGTTAAAGAGTGAAGTAAGAAGTGAAATAGCAAACAAGCTTAATGAAGCAAAAGAGTACGGAGATTTATCTGAAAACGCAGCGTATCATGCTGCTATGGAGCAGAGAGATATAAACGAAGCTAAAATTGCTGAGCTTGAAGAAGACCTTTCGAATGCTGAGATCATTCAAAAAGACAAAGCAAACAGTGATGGCGTAGTTTCGGTTGGAGATACAATTGAAATTGAAGATGAAAACGGTAGTGCACTATCTTTCGAAATTGTTGGAACAGGAGAAACAGATATTGAAAAAAGAAAGTTTAACGCGAATAGTCCCCTTGTCTCCGCTACACTTGGTAAAAAAGCAGGGGATTCCGTATCCGTTAACCTCCCATCCGGCAAAAAACAGTACAAAATCCGTTCTATCAAGTAAAATTTTATGTGCATTACAAGTCCAGCTTGAATGCATCATGATCTCTTTCTTCTTCAAAAGTGATATCACGTTCAATTTCTTGAAAATCATACTCTATAACCAGCCTTGATACGTCAATATCAAGATTAAGATCCTGTTCAAGCTGGTTCATGCCGACCCCTTCAAATTCCACCTTATACTCCATGCCGAGTAAAGTATTATCAATGGGACTTACATAGTATGTAATGTCTGTTATGTTAGTAAACTCAGAGTAACTAATGAATCGATTCGCAAAGGAATCTTCACTGAAACGATTTATTACCTGATCTATTCGATTTCTGCATTCGGCGCTCTCGAATAGCTCCACATCCCTGCAGAAATCTACCAGATCATTGTCATGCTGTCTTAAAAAAATCCTCAATTCGTTTACCATATCTGCCACGACATCTTTAAATTCATCCTTACGAATATCCTGAGTTACCACTACAGCACTTTGATCACCAATAGTTTCTCTACCGACATATGACAGTGAGCTGTAGGAATCAAAGTCAAGAAAATTAGTATCAAGCATACTGTAGAAATCATCCCGTACATCCTCGTTCAATTCCGCATATGCTTCCTGAAATTCATCTTCATTGATTGATTCTGACTGGAACAGAAATTGTACCAGGTCATATATCTGAACCTGTGCAACCTGGCCTTCTATGTCTTCGATAGTATAGCTTGTGCCGAACAGATTAACTTGAGGATTCAGGAATTGTATTGTTTGCAGAAAACTGTCCGAAAGTACAAACTGCATGTGTACTTCCTCCTGGTCAAAAACATTCATTTCAGCTATTATTCCAGGATTTTCTGCGGAGTCCCCCAAATTCACAGTTATTGCTCCAAGTTCTGCCTTACCTGTGAAGTATGCATCCAGTGTGACTGGTGAATCTGTCCCAGGAAATGATGCGGTACCGGTAGCAGTAATATTTGCCCGCACAGTCTGTGAGCTTCGATCAGTGAACACTGTATCTATGCTGATATTTGATGAAAAGGTACGCCCCTTAAATTCTTTGACTAGATCTTCATCTCTGCTTCTCACAAATGCATCACGAACAAATTCACTCTCTGATTTTGCCAGTGAACTGAAGGGGGGGATACGTTCGGCAGGCACATATGCTGAAACAACAGAAAATGAATTGTTTTTTCCCATACTTAAAGATGAGAATACAAGCAACAGCACAACGATAAACACTAAAATTCCTAAAAAAATCGAAAAAAAAGCTGTTTTTTTAATAATAGAGGACTTTTTTTGTTTCTTATCCTGTTTTGAGTCAGTACGTGTTTCAGAATCAGCCATGTTACTATAATACCATTTTACTATAACTAATCGCAATCATAGATCTCTCCATGTATCCTGACTCCAACCACTTATTAAAGACATTAGTTCGTTTTTGTTATATCATTACAACATCTTGCATAATGATCTTGAACAGCTTCATATCAAAAATATGGCCGAAACATACACAAAAAAGCACACAGAAGCCTGTAGTACCTGAGGGAGATTTTGTTGATGTAATTACGAAGGCGCCTGAATATTTCGCTGAAATCGAAAGTTCCTGTGCCCATAAGTCTATCGACGAAAGCATGACAGAGATTGAGTGGGGCTTATCGCTTTTAGACATACCCCTTTCAGAAACCCATCATGGCAATAAGACTATCGTCCTTATTCCGCCGAAGTACGATTTCTGGTCTTATGTATTTATTGCCATTAATCTCTGCTTCAGTGGGTATCGAGTATTCTTTTTATATCATGGATGGTCCAAGAAACTGGTTTCTACTATGCGACAACATCTTCAGTACCTCAAGTATCAAAATCTGTCCTTTAGTCCGATTGCTAATATTGATACTTTTACTATACCCCATTATACAACTTTCTTGAATTTTTACGAAAAACTTAAAGGTATCCCCCTCACCATACCATCATTTACCACGGTGGTGGTGAGTAGCACGTCAGACCTGGATTATGCTATTGCATATATTTTAGAACATGCCTTTGCGTTTACAGGATTAAAATCTTCAAGTTTAAAAAGGGTTATCGTGGACAGTAACTGTAAGTCCGAGTTTGATAAGAGATTGCATAGTCGTTTATCATACATCTCAAATAAAAACAGCTCAAAAGTCACCTCGAGTCATACACGGAAACAGCTCCACGAATTGGTCGTAGAGGCAATCTCCGAAGGAGCTGATATGCCACTCGGAGGTGCACATTTTGATGAAGAGCACGTAAACAACGTTATATTAAACAATGTAAACAAAGATATGAGAATTTTCCAAAAAAAATTCTATGGACCACTGCTCCAGATCGCTTACTCAAGCTTCGAACCAAAGGACTTACACGAGACATTGAAACAACAGCCGTCCAAGGGAATTATTGTTGTATCAACACAACCTGGTTTCATTGAATTACATGATATAGCATTTAACGGCTATACAATTATTTCAAGGCCTGCGCCTCAAAAGTATGCAGAACTTCCTGTCATTGAGAGTAATCCAGCACTTGAACTTATGATAAAGAGCATAAAGCTATGAGGATGGTAACTTCCCGGTTTCAGAAGAAGCCGGTGGGTGTTGTGGATGTGATGTGTAAGTAGCAAGTATTTCTTCTTTTAATTTTGGAAAAAGGTAAAAACTTAAACCAATACCAAAACTCGCGCCTGTTACTGCACGAATAAGATTCGTGGACTCATAAAAAGGCGTCCCCCCTGTATACAATGATACAATGGTAGCAATAAGCTGAATTCCTCCGTCTAGCGCCATCGGCAACCCGAAAAGCAAGGCTGTCTTGAGACTTATTCCAATTTTAACTTTACTCACGAATACTACCAGGGTAGATATAAAAATGCTTGACCAGATAAACGTGTCCCTCGTACACCAGGCACATTGTTCATCAAAAAGGAATATGGATCGGGATGCTTTCTGATGGCAGGAAAACGAGTAAAGATGGTAAATCGCGTGAGCCAGCTGATCCCAGCCAATTTTTTTAAACAATGGAGCTAGTAAAGGTAAAACTACAATAAGACCCAGAATAGCGAGTATGACAGTTGGAACTGCTTTACGATAGTTGATACGCATGTGCGAATTATACCTGAGTTACCACGTTAAACAAAGACTTTAATTATGCCACATTGCCAGTAGCCTCAATTGGCTGGACAGACAGGACTTTGTGGAGACTAAAAATTCTCGTATCCCACCTTCGAAGGCATATAGCTTCAATTCCCATAAAGTCATGTCCACCATACGACATTTTTTCAATCCGTTGAGGTGCTATTTCACGGATAGAACTCTGTCCATCTTTTATATATTCAATACGAACTGCCTGTTCATTCACTATAGCGGCTTGGAGCCTGGCTAGTTTATCTTCTTCAGACTGATTTTTCTTTGATTCGTGTAGTGAAGTTCCATTTAAGAACTGAACAACTCTCGCGTCCATAAAAATATGACGTGCCTGCACAGGTTTGATCAGTGTAATACCTTCGAGCGTCCTGCATCGGCTTAGGGCAACGTATACCTGACCATGCGCAAAGGCTCCACGACCAAAATCTATAACCACATTGTCAAATGTCTTACCCTGACTTTTATGAATTGTGATAGCCCATGCAAGTTTCAGTGGTATCTGGGTAAAGCTGCCAATCTCATTCTTTTCGATAGACTTTGCTTCTCTATTAAACTTTGATTCGTAATTGTTCCACGTGTTTGGAGTGACTACTACTTCTTCTCCGTCATCTATCATCACTACAACTGCATCTGCATCGTCTTCTTCAACAAACTCCAACACAGTTCCTAATGTGCCGTTAATCCATCTACCTTCAGGGTCATTATTGAGAAACATTACCCGTGCACCTGTTTTGAGCCCCAACAGTTCATCAGTAGGAAGATCCCGTTCAGAAAACTCACCTTTTATCTCACCCTCATAATATTTCGGCTTTTCATGCAGGTTTTCCAGTTCTGCTTCGTTTATGTCATCTGCAAGCTGATTTGTCGCTGTCAGATAAATGAAAGGTTCCTCGCTGTTTTTAGTGGGAGCATCACGTACCTGTTGGTTTAGTAGTGTTATCTGAGCGGGAGATACAGTTCTATTTCGTATCGCGTGTAACAATTCAATAAACGTGGAATCAGTTTGTCTGTAAATTTTCTCAAGTTCATAGATTTCCAGACCTTCCATGCCCTGAAGCAGGTTTTGAATTACATGTGAGTCAAAGAAGTATGGTGAAGTATATTCGCTGGTAAAAATCTCTCTCTCGTCGCTGCGCACAACTGGTGGCAACTGGAAGAGATCACCGATGAACGCCATCTGTACACCACCGAATTCCCGGCGATCTTTTCGAACAGTCTGAAGAAATCGGTCAATGCTATCCATCATATCAGCACGTACCATCGAGATTTCATCAATTACAATGAGTGCAAGGTTCTGGTATAACTCCTTATTCCAGGAGGAACGGGCTACTTTAACTGCCTCATTCGGTGTTATACCTGGTTTAAAACCAAAGAAAGAATGAATGGTCTCACCTTCAATGTTAATAGCCGCTACACCAGTAGGAGCAATCACTGCGTGTGGCTTCCTGGTATGCTTCCTGAAGTAATTGAGCAAGGTTGATTTTCCGGTTCCCGCTTTTCCAGTTATGAAGACACTTTTATCAGTATGTTCCAGGACATCAAGTATAGTTGTAAATTGTTCATTAAGTTCTATATCATTCATAGCGACGTTCTATAACTATTCTATCACTATTGCCCTGATTTTTTCTACTACCAGGTCTTGCAATTCTGCAACTTTTTCGTTGTAAAACCCTTCGAGTTTAATTTTACGGATTGTTTCGTGATTCGGAAGAAGAATATACACTTCACAACCAGTGTCAGCTTTATTCAACCGTAGTATCTCATTGAACTTTTTGAGGTCTTCGATTACGGTTTCTTTTTTTATAGTTATTTCAATTATTTTATTCATGATTTCAGGTGTTTCAGCTTGAGCTGCTTCGTTACCGGTAACAACGGGGGGCGGTGATTCTTGCGGGTACGGAGTGTCTACAGAAACTGCTTCAACAGCATCAGAATAGTTCAGTTCTTCCGCCATTCTTGTTTTCACTGATGATTCACAGGCGTTGCTGCTCGCATCCGTTGCGTTTTGAGGTTCGTTTCCAGCCTCATCGATCAGATCTTTGTGACGTTGAGCCCATTTTTCGTACTGTTTCTGCATGTCCCGTTCTGTAAAGACGACAAATTTATCAGCGAGAATCTGCATCTCATCATTCCGTAACTGTGTTTTGCCGTACAGTCGCAGATAATCCCCAACTTCAAACGTTGTACCAAGTTTTGCATATAGTTTAGGAAACATGGTTACAGCAACCTTACCACTCACATCTACAAAGTCTATAAAACACATTTCATCACCTTTTTTTGTCTGAATTACACGCTTTGACTTCACCTGACCAAGAAGCCTGACCGGTTCTTTTTCTTTTTTTTCCGGCAAATCAGTGATTAAAGCGAACTTTTTTGCCCTGGCGTAGGGAAGGAGTTTCGTTAATAAGCTTGGTGTAAGGGCTACACCCAGTATCTCAGTTTCCCATTGGATTTTCTGAATATCATCATCACTTTCTTCAGGGACAACTGTAGCGTGTGAAGCGGACGCATCATCAGCTCCGAACATGTCAATAAACCCGGATGAGGATGTTTGCTTGAACTTCTGT
Organism: Candidatus Dojkabacteria bacterium; assembly: GCA_048615375.1. Taxonomy (GTDB): domain Bacteria; phylum Patescibacteriota; class Dojkabacteria; order JAOAGR01; family JAOAGR01; genus JBMCLJ01. Next base: position 18,983 of record JBMCLJ010000013.1, read on the forward strand.
GAACGGATGTAAATCTCTTCATACATTTTCAATAATCCATTACGGGTACCAAAACTATCCATTGCGCCAATCTTGATTAACGCCTCGATAGTCCCCCTGGGTACGATCTTATGATCAATTCTGGAACACACATCATCTATATTTCGATACTCACCGTTTTCGTTTCGCTCGTGTACGAGGGACTTGATAGCCTTTAATCCCACACCTTTCAGACCACCAATCCCAAACCTGATAACGCCCGCCTCTTCAATACTAAAATACGCATCGGACTTGTTAATATCAGGAGGAAGCAGCTTCACACCTCTTACTTCGGCTTCAATGATATCCCGTACCAGCTTGTCCTGATTATCAATATCAGAAAGCATCAACGCGGCCATAAATTCAGTCGGATAATTGGCCTTCAAGTACGCGGTCTGGTACGCGACAAGCGCGTACGCGGCGGAGTGAGCTTTATTGAATCCATAATCAGCGAACGGAAGCGCGTACTCCCAGAGTTTATCCGCGATCTTCTGGTCGTACTGCGGGTAGTTTTTGAGGAAGTTTGCCTTGAACTTTTTTTCTTCAGCGGCCATTACTTCGGGGAGTTTTTTACCAATTGCACGTCGGAGGATGTCAGCTTCTCCGAGAGAGTACCCGGCAACTTGCGCTGCAATTTGCAGGATTTGTTCCTGGTACACCGGCAGCCCATAGGTCAGTTCCATAATCTCCTCGATTTCCGGGATCAGATAATCGACCTTTTCTCTGCCAAATTTCCTCTCGATATAGCTTGGGATAAACTTAATCGGGCCGGGTCGGTACAAAGCGCACATCGCTGATATTTCTTCAAGATTCTGGGGCTTGAGTTCTTTAAGGTATTTCTTCATACCGGCACTTTCCAGCTGGAATACCGCCGTTGTGTCACCGTTTTGCAGCAGTTCGAATGTTTTCTTGTCGTCGAGAGGGATTTTATAGATATCCACCTTTTCTGACTTAAACTCTTCAATAAACTTTATCGTATAGTCAATAATGGATAAATTTGCTAAACCCAGAAAGTCAAATTTCATCAATCCTACGTCTTCAAGGAATTTTCCTTCAAACTGGGTAATCCTTCGTTGACCACTGCCGGTTTCTACCTGGATTGGACAATAGTTAATAAGCGCATCCGGTGTAATAAGATACCCGCAGGCATGGGTAGAAATATGCCGGATACTGCCTTCTATTTTTTGTACATAAGAAACCAGTTTATCGAATTTTGGGTCAGATTTGATAATTTCGCGGAATTCTTCTACTGCGGGACGGTTTTCCTCAACAACTTTAAGTTCTTTTCCAGCGAGCTCATCATCAATGCATGCATTAATACTGAGCACACGACCAAATTTTACAGGAACCAGTTTTGAAAGCTTGTCAGTGATTTGCAAGTCAATGCCAAGTACTCGCCCCACATCGCGAATTGCGGCCTTGGTGGTTAACTTTCCAAGTGCTCCAACGTTGGAGACATTATCAACACCATATGTTTCTGTCACCCACTTGACCAGGTCATCCCGACGATGATCCGAGATATCAAGGTCAATATCGGGCAAAGACTTACGTTCAGGATTTAAAAAACGCTCGAAAAACAATCCCCACTTGATAGGATCAAGTGTCGTAATACCAATAGCAAATGATACCGCGCATCCCGCGGCGGAGCCTCGCGTAGATACCAGAATCCCGTTTGAACGAGCCCAATTTACGATACTCCACATGGTCAGGAAGTAACCATCATAGCCCTTGTCGTGAATTACTTTTAATTCGTAGTTTAATTGTTCTTCAAGTTTGTCGTCATAGTAGCCGTACTGGGATTGCGCGTTTTCAAATACTAATTGACGAAGGTAGCTTTCTTCTGTTTCGCCTTCCGGGATTCCGGGGTACACTGGCTGAACCTTACCGAATACTATGTCAAACTCTTCAACAGCGTCACTAATCTTCACTGTGTTCTCGATTGACTCAGGAAGATCTTTGAATAACTCTTCCATCTCCTGGACTGATCGAAAGTAGAGCTCGGTTGATTCAGGTTTTCGCCGCGCGGGATCAGTCATCAACCTTCCTGAATCTATACACCAGAGCACTTCCCTCGCCTCGAAGTCTTCCTGTTTTTCATAGTACACATCGTTTGTCGCCACTAACGGAATGCCGGATTCCTCCGACAGGGCAACCAGTTTTGGGTTTACAATCTCTTGTGAATGCAGGCCGGTACGTTGAATTTCCAGATAGAAATCATCTCCATAGATTAATTTGTATTCTAAAGCAATCTCTTGTGCGCGGTCATTGCTTCCAAGCATAAAGTTTTTGTAAATTTCACCGTTTGCTCCGCCGGAAAGCGCAATGATACCGTTCGAATATTGTTTGAGAAGCTCCTTATCAACCCTTGGCTTGTAGTAGAAGCCTTCAAGGTGGCTCAAAGAAACAATTTTGATCAGGTTCTGATAGCCTTCTCTGTTTTTGGCCAGCAGGAT
>JBMCLJ010000014.1:0-21288 GCA_048615375.1 Candidatus Dojkabacteria bacterium
GTAATAAAACAGGGAACAATGGTGATTGTTCCCTGTTTTACTGCACACTGGCGTTGTGATGACCACACACTATCACCGGGTAAACGGCTTTTACAGCCGTTCACGCAAATACTTCTGCAGATCTTCTACCTTCACTCTCACCTGCTCCATGGTATCTCTATCACGAATAGTGACAGTAGTATCCTGCAGAGTATCGAAGTCTACTGTAACGCAATAAGGCGTACCAATTTCATCCTGCCTGCGATACCGTTTACCGATAGAACCACTTTCGTCGTACTCACTTGAAAACGTTTTACGTAATTGGTAATGAATTTCCTTCGCCTTTTCCGCCATACCATTCTTCTTCATTAAAGGTAATACCGCGACCTTGATTGGGCTTAACCTTTTATCAAGTTTAAGAACTATCCTCGTTTCTCCTGCAACCGTTTCTTCTGTATACGCCTGATCCAGAAACATAACTACATGTCTCGCAAGCCCAGCAGAAGTTTCCATAATATGGGGAAGAAGTTTCTCTTTACGATTTTCATCAAAGAATTCAAGCTTCGCTCCAGAAAATTTTGCATGTTGACTGAGATCCCAGTCACCACGAGCGTGGATACCTTCAACCTCTTTAAAACCACCAAGTGAACGGAAGTTAAATAACACATCATACGCGTCACTGGCATAGTGGGCTAATTTTTCATGCTGATACCACTTGAGATTCTCTTCAAATATTCCATACTCCAGATACCACTTCCACCGCTCCTGTTTCCACATTTCGTAGAGAGACTTCGTTTCATCAGGATGATGAAAGTACTGCATTTCCATTTGCTCAAATTCACGAGTCCGGAATACAAACTGCCTCGCGACAATTTCGTTTCTGAAAGCTTTACCCACCTGAGCGATACCAAATGGCAACTTTGGATGTAATGATTCAACAGTGTTTTTATATTGAAGGTAAATGCCCTGACATGTTTCTGCGCGAAGATAGACGACATTCTCTTCAGAAAGTGTGTCCACTGGAGAACCCAGGTTTGACTTCACCATTAAAGAAAATGTTCTCGCCTGGGTAAGATCTTTTGATCCACAAAACGGGCACTTCAACACGTCTTTATGTCGCAAAGCGTCCAAATTCGCGTTAAGTTCTTCAAGTGGAGCTTTATCATCTATCTCAATACCAAATTCTTCAAGTAAATGATCTGCCCTGAAGCGGTTCTTACAATTTTTACAGTCCACCTGAGGATCGGTAAAGCTGTCTACATGTCCTGAAGCAACCCATGTTTTCGGATGCATAAAGACCGCTGAGTCCAGAGCGAAGATATCATCCCGAAGCTGTACCATAGACCGTAACCAGGTGTTCTTTATGTTTTCTTTCAATAAGTATCCATAATGTCCATAATCATATACGCCGGCAACTCCTCCATATATTTCCGAAGATGGGTATATAAAACCTCTTGTTTTACAAAAGGCGGTTATTTTTTCAAGTGTTAATTCTGACATTGCACCGTTTTATTTTATTTATATAACTGTAACTGCGTGATATTCTGCGATAGAAAGCAAAAAGCCTCACATGCATACAGCACATGAGGCCCTGGATCAGACAAAAAAGTAACTACTTCTCTATCTGTTCTGGTCGGTTCCACTCACATTTATTACTCTCGAGTAACAAAACCGTATTACTTTTTTCCACATTCACCAGCTACACGTGCTCACCGGCAAATTAAAATCACTAACCCCTTGCACCACCGGGATCTCTCTTACAGTTAGAAGAGTATAGCATACTTTCCCCATGCTGGAAAAAGACTAAAATACGAATCTCACCAAAAGTATACCCAAATGATTAGACATTCAAATCCAGATACGATTAAATATGTATAATGGCTGTAATTAAAAATACTATTTAGCGTACTGCAAGTAATTACTATAATCTAAAAAGTCACATGCGGAAAAATAAGACACTACAGAAAATTATTATGCCATTAGGGGTGCTTTCAATATTTATAGGCGGAATATACATAGCCAATAAACCTATACCCTTCTATAGTGATAATTCTTCGAGCACGCTTCAGGATGAAGTACAGAACAGTTCGCAAGAAGTAAGTGAATCTTTGATTCCAATCAGCGAATTACAACAAGAAATCTATCAAATATGGAATGGGAGCGAACAGGACATTGGTAGCAGGAAATATCATGAGATGGTTCTCCGCCAGGGCGGTAGAGAACAAAACCCATACGTGCTCTACAATATCGAAGTATACCTTATCAATTTAGTTAGATTTGCTGCCATCACTCAGGATACTCAATTGATGCAGGATCTCCTTGAACTACTCGCCATTCCTGCAGAAAATATTCAAGGAACTTCCACTGAGCCTATGTGGCTATGTGGAAGCGAAGCCTGCCTCGCATGGGAAAGTAGCTTAAAAAATGAAGAGATACCACTTATCTCATCCCAGTATTTATATATGGTCGCGTATGCACTTACAGGATTCCAGGATACTGTGGGAGACACACCGGAATACCAGGATTTTGCCCGGAAGTATTCCCCTATCATCGAAAGTCATCTGCGAAGATACATATTTGATCAAACACTCTTTAGGAGCCATTGTAGTAAAACTTCATACAATCATAACGATTTTCTCGAGATGAAGCTCAAAAATGGTTTTGGTGATTCACTAAGCTACTGCAATGCGGCAATGGATACTGATTTATGGATTTTGGCTACATTAGCTGAGTTTATGGCGTACAAAGATACGAACGCACCGTTCCCCACATCGTTACGCACAAAGTATCTTGAGTATTTACAGACAGGTGGCAGACTCATTCGACAACGGGTGACGAATCCTCAACTCACAGATAATCAAGGAAATACTGTAGAAGGATGGGTGTTTGATCCTGGTGCGTGGACGGATCATCCTCATTATCAATACGCTGGCTATAATGGTGATGATTATCCTGGTGAATCGGATAGAGCACCAGTAGAAGATATTACGTGGGATATCAGCCATTCCAGAAGAATTCCTCATACATTCCTCACATTTATCAGACACAGAGAACTACTGGGTTTGAGCTACCCCACTATAGTCGATCTTCAAAGAATCGGTAACCAGTTAGTTTACTCTATTTATAATCAAAATCCCACACGACCTTTATTCTCAAATTTTTTTGGTGGTCAAAAACAAAATGGGTGGTATAAAGTGCAACCTCAAAGAGATAGCTTCGGTCATCCACCAAGTGACTTATCGAGCGCTATTCCAACTGGGGGGTATGGTTTTCTTACACCTTACCATCACGATATTGACGATATTATGTATTTCTTCTGGGAAAATAGAAATCCTGACTCGCCAGAAATCAATGCTTTTTTTGAACAATATTACTACCGTGACCCAGAGAGCGGAGCTGACGTTATGTGGTTTGAGACACGTGAATACTATCTACAAACTATGTTGCCCTCGTTAGTATATCTGACAGAATATGGCAGTAACAACTATACCATTAAGTAAATCAAAGTTATTCGTAACATCGCATGACCTCAATCTCATGTCGTAAATTCGAAGTACTACTGATCTCAGTGCCGAAGTAGGCATAAAAAAAGTAACTCTGAAGTGTGCTACCTTCAAGTACATCACTCGTCATCGTATAATACTGTATATGGAAGCAAGTACAAATCCAGTAGAACCATGTATACAAGGCGAACAAATAGGGGGTGAAATTGTTACAGAAATGAATTCTGCTTTATTAACGTCTTTAGGTATTGACGTTTCGGTATTGCCCTGCTATTTAAAAGAACGAACTGCTCATAAACTAATAGTGGCTTTAGTGACAGTGGCTTTACTTTTTGCTTCTTTCGCGCCTGGATCTGCACAAGTAGCAGGTTCTGGTGATTGTCGTGATACCCCTCACGCAGCAGCTAGAATTACAGATGACTTACCTACTGGTATTATACAGGATCCTGGCTCTGGATCTTGTTATGTCCATTTTGATCTTCCAGCTACTAATAGAACAACACAAAACTCTACCAGAATCGAAGAAAGTACAGGAACGTTGGAGCAGCCTGCCTCGCTTGAGAAAGTATACACTCTGTATATCCCTTTTGTACAAGATTCGTTTCTGCCAAAAATTCCAATCAGCGAATTACAACAAGAAATCTATCAAATATGGAATGGGAGCGAACAGGACATTGGTAGCAGGAAATATCATGAGATGGTTCTCCGCCAGGGCGGTAGAGAACAAAACCCATACGTGCTCTACAATATCGAAGTATACCTTATCAATTTAGTTAGATTTGCTGCCATCACTCAGGATACTCAATTGATGCAGGATCTCCTTGAACTACTCGCCATTCCTGCAGAAAATATTCAAGGAACTTCCACTGAGCCTATGTGGCTATGTGGAAGCGAAGCCTGCCTCGCATGGGAAAGTAGCTTAAAAAATGAAGAGATACCACTTATCTCATCCCAGTATTTATATATGGTCGCGTATGCACTTACAGGATTCCAGGATACTGTGGGAGACACACCGGAATACCAGGATTTTGCCCGGAAGTATTCCCCTATCATCGAAAGTCATCTGCGAAGATACATATTTGATCAAACACTCTTTAGGAGCCATTGTAGTAAAACTTCATACAATCATAACGATTTTCTCGAGATGAAGCTCAAAAATGGTTTTGGTGATTCACTAAGCTACTGCAATGCGGCAATGGATACTGATTTATGGATTTTGGCTACATTAGCTGAGTTTATGGCGTACAAAGATACGAACGCACCGTTCCCCACATCGTTACGCACAAAGTATCTTGAGTATTTACAGACAGGTGGCAGACTCATTCGACAACGGGTGACGAATCCTCAACTCACAGATAATCAAGGAAATACTGTAGAAGGATGGGTGTTTGATCCTGGTGCGTGGACGGATCATCCTCATTATCAATACGCTGGCTATAATGGTGATGATTATCCTGGTGAATCGGATAGAGCACCAGTAGAAGATATTACGTGGGATATCAGCCATTCCAGAAGAATTCCTCATACATTCCTCACATTTATCAGACACAGAGAACTACTGGGTTTGAGCTACCCCACTATAGTCGATCTTCAAAGAATCGGTAACCAGTTAGTTTACTCTATTTATAATCAAAATCCCACACGACCTTTATTCTCAAATTTTTTTGGTGGTCAAAAACAAAATGGGTGGTATAAAGTGCAACCTCAAAGAGATAGCTTCGGTCATCCACCAAGTGACTTATCGAGCGCTATTCCAACTGGGGGGTATGGTTTTCTTACACCTTACCATCACGATATTGACGATATTATGTATTTCTTCTGGGAAAATAGAAATCCTGACTCGCCAGAAATCAATGCTTTTTTTGAACAATATTACTACCGTGACCCAGAGAGCGGAGCTGACGTTATGTGGTTTGAGACACGTGAATACTATCTACAAACTATGTTGCCCTCGTTAGTATATCTGACAGAATATGGCAGTAACAACTATACCATTAAGTAAATCAAAGTTGACATAACGCCATCCGTGTTGCTCAATACCTATCCAGGGTATATAATCCATACGTAATCGGCTTTTTTTTACAAACAATATCCCAATATGACCTTCTGTAGGAAGGATGATTTTGTATTTCCAAAATTTTCAGGTACTTCAAGTATCTTATCGCACTACATAACGACATTCTATGGCAAAGAAACGTAAAAAAAAGAAAAATTCTATCAAGCTGTTATTTCTCAATATCGGCAGGACACTCAAGCTTTTCTGGAAAATCAGCCCGGGAAATTTTATACTATTTGGAATTTCTATCGGTGGAGTCAGTTCTTTACCCTTTGTTGTAAGCTACCTCAATGGACAACTTCTTAATCAGATAGTTGACTACCTTGCCAGCGGAGATATTACACGCGAAACAATCTACACTACCCTTTCCCTGGTTATCGTATCCGGTTTTCTCCTTCAGCTTTTTTATAAATTAAGTGACTTCGCAGACAGACGAGCTTTCTTTGACTGGCACGAACACATGACTACTATGTTGAGTAAAAAACTTGCTGAGCTGGATTTTGAACGGCATGAAAACTCAAAGTTTCACACAAAGCTTAATAAAGTAAAAGATGGCTATGAGTACCGTCCAGGTCAATTCTCCATGCTTTCGTTCTGGATAATCAACGACCTTATCCAGATAGTTGCCGCAGGAGTTATCATCGTAACCTTACTCCCCTTACTTCTTCCCGTTATTATTATCGCCCTGGCTCCTCAGTTTGTCATTTCCATACGGTCCAGTAAGCTAAAATGGGGCATATGGAGCGCGAAAGGTGAAGTGAATAAAAAGTACTGGGAGACCAAGGGCATACTGACTTCGGAAAGAACACTTAAGGAAGTTAAAATATTTGGCACAACTTCATATCTGCTCACCATGATGCAAAATCTTCTTGGAAACTTCCTTTCTGACCAAAGAAAAATTCTGCGCAGAGAACAAAAACTATCTCTACTCGCCTCGCTTATTGACTACGCTGTTGGGGCAGCGATAGAATTCTGGTTATTGCTGCGGGTTCTCGCACGTACAGCAGGGTTTGGTATTGGTGACTTTCGGTTTTATCTGGATACGATGAACAAGTTCTCAGATGCGACCAGGAATCTCCTACGAAATCTGTCTCAGATGTATGAGCATAACCTTTTTATCAGCGATATGTTCGATGTACTCGCTATTGAAAACCAGATCGTCTCCAAAACTGATGCGGTGAAACTCTCAACCAGGGATGTACCTGATATAGAGTTTAAAAACGTAAGCTTCAAATACCCGGGAACAGAAGACTATGTATTCAAAAACTTTTCGCTCGCACTACCTGCAGGACATGACATTGCTCTCGTTGGAGAAAATGGTGCGGGTAAGACTACCTTTGTGAAATTGCTTGCGAGATTCTACGATGTTGACGAAGGACAGATTCTGGTAAACGGTACCGACCTCCGGGATCTGGATCTTGACTCCTGGTATCGAAATATCGGCATTTTATTCCAGGACTTTAATAAGTATGGCTACACAGTAAAAGAAAATATTAAACTTGGAGATGTATCCAGACCGGAAAACGAAGAAGATATCATCCAGTCTTCGAAGGCAGCTGGAGCAGATAGCTTTGTAATGAGTTTTAAGCATAAATACGATCAGATATTAAGCAAGTGGTTTAACAAAGGCGTAGATCTTTCAGGTGGGCAGTGGCAACGGATAGCTCTCGCGCGAGCATTTTATCGTGACGCGAATATTCTCATTCTGGACGAGCCAACCAGCGCTATCGATGCGAAAGGTGAATACGAAATCTTTGAAAAGATTTCTAAAGTACAGAAGGAAAAAACAACAATAATAATCTCCCATCGCTTTAGCACAGTGAAAAAAGCGAACTCCATCTACGTCATTGACAAAGGTCAGATCATCGAGTCAGGCTCACACGAAGAGCTCATGCAGCTTAAAAACGGCAAATACAAAGAAATGTTCGAACTCCAGGCGGAAGGTTACAGGTGATGAGTTGGGAATTGATAATGGGCAATAGTTCAATGCAATACCCTCTCCACAAAATCTTCAAACTTCACCACCCTCACCTTCCCGACTTCTGTTTCTATTACCTCATTCTCTCCTTTCATCACCACCAGATATGATTCGGGAATGTGAAGGTTATTCATGGCTTCCTGGAGAGAGGTACATTCTCTATGAAGAGTTTTTTCATTCCTCGTATCAACACAGACATTTATTATCATCTTGATTGACTCTCCCTGCTTGATAATAAAGTCTACTTCGTGCTCTTCTTCCCAGTAGTATATCTCTTTAAACCTTCTTCGAAGCTCAAGAAACACAATATTTTCAAATGCTTTCCCGTACTCATCAATGATTCTGAACGATACAGCGCGTTGTAGCCCGGTATCAATAGAGTAAAACTTCTTCGGGTTATACGCCTGCTTCCTTACAGAAGCTGAGTACTTGGGTATAAAAAAGCCCAGGTACGCATCTTCAATATAATTGAAATACTGCAGCACAGTATCGGGAGAAATTCCAAGGTCTTTTGAGAGACGGTATGATGATGCCTGACATGATATATTGGTAAATAACCAGCTTGCAAGTCTCCGTAAGGTATAGTCTCTCCTGATATTATACCGCTGGGCTACGTCACGCAGTAAAATACTCTCAAAATAGTCTCTGAGCAATTGCTGCTTTGTTTCACTATTTTTACTCAGGACTACATCAGGAAATCCACCGTACTCAATAAATCTCTTGACAATGATTTTCTGTGAAAACTGCTTTATTTCTAAAAATGAAAGTGGGAAAACTTCAGTTGAGATATACCTTCCACTCAATTTCGTCCCCAGCTCTCTCCCCAACAAGCTTGCTGAAGAACCGGTAATGTAAAACTTTGCGTTTCTTTCCTGATCAAGCAGAGCGCGGAGTATTTGTTCCCAGTTTTGTACATTCTGTATTTCGTCAAACAAGAAGTAGGTACGACTCCTATTGTCCGCAGCCTTATTAAACTCATCAATTACGTGAAAAAGAGTGTTATCCTCAAGCAATTGACCTAACCTTGGATCTTCGAAATTTACATAGAGAGTGTTTTTTTCTTCCACTCCTTGTTTAAGTAATTCTTTAAGCACCTGTTTCATTATTGTTGACTTACCTGCTCGCCTGACTCCCATTACTGCGCTAATATTTTTATCACTATTCTGCTCACATAAATGATCTACGTACTTCCTGCGAAATTTACCTGCCCTGCTTCGAGCATAAACGTTCCTTACCAATTCAAGATATTTCATAATATTCCAGTATAATCGAATATTTTAAATATTTCAATATAATCGAATATCTTTTATACCTTTCACAACTTTAAAGTCATTACTCACGCTTCTCCCTTCGACAAGTACCAGCCTGCCAAAACCGGCTTTTCGTGCTGCTTGGAGGTTTTCTACACTGTCGTCGATAAACAGTATCTCTGAAGGATGAACATCAGCCCTTGTAATTGCTAATTCGAAGACTTCAGGCTCTGGTTTGCGGATGCCAGTTTCGCAGGAAACCAGGGCTACTTCAAAGTACTCCCAGAGACCCAGTTTTTTTTTAAACTCCTCGAGCGTTTCCCTATGTGACATATTCGAGATAATCCCGAGTTTGCAAACTTTCGAAAACCTTTCAAGCGTCTCGACAACACCTTCAATAACTTCGAATGACTCGCGCGAACTCCCCGTCCGCTCGATAAGGACTCCAAACACGTCAAAATATACAAAAGAAATCATGATTCAGTATAATTTGAATGTGATCCAGGAACATGGCTGGAAACGTTCCTTGATTGCGGAATACTATTTTCCTTGTAATCCTCGCGGATCTTTCGCATGTGTGCCCTGTCCATGCTTTCGACCTTACGCATAGCAAATACTGGTTTTGTGTTTATCTTTTGCAAATGATTCCCGGAACCTTTTGGGGTATGCCTCGTATTCTTCTTGTGTGACATGTTTCTATCCTACCACAATCCAGTACACCAGGAAAGGAATAACATTAACTTCACAGGGTCAAATTACCCTTGAAGAAGAGGCGTGAATGAAGGGCGCAGCAGAAAGGCACCAAAAAAATAGCCAAAAAAAGAAGCAATGAACCGAAAAATTCCCGACACCAATCTTTTTATCAGGTTCTTTATGAACGATAACACTTACTAATTCCTTCTTTCTATTTCACCAAAGCGTAATTCTCCTCCACAACGCTCCAGTCAACTGCGTTCCACCATGCTTCGATGTAGTCAGCACGCTTATTCTGGTACTTTAAGTAGTACGCGTGTTCCCACACATCCAGACCAAGTATTGGTGCTCCGTGAACCTCAGCGATGTCCATAACGGGATTATCCTGGTTTGGAGTAGATACAATCTCAAGCGTTCCAAGCTCAGTGACAATGAGCCATGCCCACCCGGAACCAAAACGTTTAGTTGCAGCTTCAGCAAAAGCTGTCTTGAACTCTTCAAAAGAACCGAATGTTTCATCAATCTTCTCAGCAAGTTTACCCTCAGGACTCCTCCTGCCATTCGGGGACATAAGCTTCCAGAACAAAGAATGATTCAAGTGACCTCCACCATTGTTCCTGACAGCACCCTGAATGTCTTTTGGCAGCTTTTTAATTGCACTGATCAATTCCTCAAAAGCCTTCTCCTGTAGATCTGGATATGGTTCTAAAGCTGCGTTAAGTTTATCCACATACCCACCATGATGCTTCTGGTGATGAATTTCCATAGTTTGACTATCGATATGTGGCTCGAGCGCATTAAAGCTGTATGGTAATTCTGGTAGTTGGTATTTCATAATTTTGCTTAAATATAATTGGAATATATTACAATATGTTTGGTGAAAGCAAGTTACATATTCAGTTTACATTTCGTCAAATGTACCCAGGAGTTCTAACAGTATGGTACGAAAAAGTAAGATAAAGTCATGCCGTGACTTTTGCAGTACGTACTCTCTACCTCGCAGGAACTCCCGCTCTACCGGAGATCGATTTTCAATTCCGATCCGAACGAAAGTATACTCATCTGTTGCAGTTCTAGCAATGATATCGTTCACTCCATTGTGAGCTTTCGGGTACTTTTTATGCTGTATCTTAAAAGTATCAACCGGGAGATCCAGATCATCAAAGCATATACATATGTCATTTGAATCAAGCTTATAAAACTTTTTCAGCTCCAAGACTGCTGAACCTGAATTATTCATATAGTTTTGAGGCTTGAGAAGAATCAATTTTTGTCCTGAATCAAGACGGGTTTCCGCGAATAGAGACCGAAACTTGTTACTAAATCCAATCTGAAATTTTTCTGCGCAGAAGTCAATGAACTGAAAACCTGCATTATGCCATGTAGTATCATACTCCTTCCCCGGATTACCTAAGCCTACAAGAGCTTTCATATTCACAAAAATTCTTAACAATAAAAAATGGCGCACTCGAGAGGACTCGAACCTCTGACCCCAACTTCCGCAAAGTTGTGCTCTATCCAACTGAGCTACGAATGCACTTCTACGACATGAGGATTATACGTGCCCCGCAGCATTTTATCAAACAACAGAAAGTACTATAACACTGACCGCGGCAAGTACTGTAATGAGATTAAGCACCAAACCAATAAAGGCAAGTATCTTTTTTCTCCCTTGACTGAAAAGTCCTATCACACCCAGCGCAATTCCGAAAATTCCAATGAAATTCACACAGATATATGTGATGAAGATTATCAGTGCCTCTGACGAATCCTGCTCAATTCCGCCTTGTGTCGAAGCCTCAATAATCCCTGCACTCAGCACAACACAAAATAAAACCAGTCCGTACACAATAGCTGTCACAAATGACGCAATCCCCATACCAGAGTGTCTCTTTTTTTCTCGAACGGTTTGTTTGTGTCTCTCCTGCACTTTTTCCTCCTGAGCTGATGATGTAGTACCTTGATCCTTTTTTTCCATTGTTTATTGTAACTAATACGCGCGATTTTTGCCATGTATTCACGGATACAAATTTGCTACAATAGAAGCATGAAGCCAAAAGTACTCATCCCCGTTCTTCTAGTCATTTGCCTTATTCTTGGCATAACATCGTATGCAGTGACACGAAGTGATAACGGAACCTCCAGGGAAGACTCTTCCGACATGTCACCATCTCCTGCTCCAACATCCAGACCATCATTCAGCCAGTCGAACACCACATACTTTACTGCAGTAGCAGGACAAAAAAACAAACTGAACACTATATCACTTGAACAGCTGCAGCAAACTGATCCGATTCTTGTCCTTGAAACATCACAAGAGCTTGTTAAATCTCTACAAGGTTTCAATTCGGCACATTTCAAATCCATTACTTCACTGGAGGAAATGGTAAACGTACTCAATAAAAGCACAAAAGAACTTGGCATCCTTGCAATTGAGGACGCCACATTCAAAGTAAAAACCCTTGAAGTTGATAATCAGTATATTTATGACAGAACCCTTAATCTTGCTGAGTATCCACTACAGGTAACTCAGGAAGTCACCATTTCAACTGATAAACCGGATACTTCAAATCTAGAGCAAAGTAAACTCACGCGTTTAGGGCATACCGGCTCAATGATACCTGCCCGCGGAGTCACAAGGTGGATTAATGAAAAGTGGGCAGGAGATTATACTCATCTTTTCAAGTCTACGAAACCATTATTTGACACCATGGACTACACTTCAGCTACGTTTGAATGCTCTATTCTTGGCAGGGGACGCCAATGCAGCACCTGCATGTCATTTCTCGGTCCTGATGAGTTTATGGAGGGAGTTACCTACTCGGGAATAGATCTTTTTAGTCTCGCTGCCAACCACATTCTTGATGGAGGAGTAGAAGCGATAGCAAATACACAACAAAAACTCGAAGAAGCAGGGATACAACATACCGGCGCCTCAACCAGGAATAACGATGATGCCGCTCAACCAGTTCTTGTTGAAGTGAATGGTTTAAAAATTGCCTACCTTGGATTTAATGACACACCAGGACGTGCTCAGTGGGCTATGGAGTCCAAACCAGGAGCCGCATCGATTTCTGACTGGGATCTGAACGCGAATGGCGCCACAACTCGTTATGAGCCGAATGAGGAGAGGATAAAATTCTTCCTTCAACGCGCTAAAGACCTCAACCCTGACAAAATCTTTGTAATTATGCACTGGGGCGGACAGGAGTATGTCAACCAGGCTCTTGGATACCAGCAAAGGCTGGGAAGTCTTTTACTGAAACACGGAGCAGATGTCATTCTTGGGGATCATGTGCACTGGGTACAGGAAATTGAATTCCAGGGAAATAAACCAATTTTTTACGGTGTAGGAAATTATATTTTTGATCAAATGTGGAGCACTGAAACCCGTCAAGGCATGTCGATAGAGATGAACTTTCTGGGAGACAAGCTGGTTAATTTCAGGCTTCACCCTCATGAATTGCATCTTTACACAAAAGGCATGCCAATTCTTCTCAAAGAAAACGATCCAGCCTACGATCAGACTCTGGACAGAGTTTGGAATGTGAGTAATAAAATTTATTAAAAGCGCTGCTTTTAAGCACTTTTCACTGCTAATGCAGCTTTACCTACCCGGTCTCGAAGGTAATACAACTTTGCCCGACGAGCTTTACCTTGTTTTACAACAGCTACGGACGCAACTACAGGTGCATGAACAGGAAGAATACGTTCAACCCCAACTCCATTTGCACCAATCTTCCGTACAGTTACATTTTGGCGTAGACCTGACCCTGATTTACTGATAACCACACCTTCAAAATACTGGATTCGTTCCCCTTCCTTACTATCAGCAACTCGTATACCTACTCGTACGGAATCTCCGACCCGAACAACTGGCAAATCTTCTTTAACTTGTTTTCCTTCTACTTGTGCAATAAGCTTTGTATTCATAATTTTTTCCTTTCAAAACTATGTGCGAAGTATACTAGATACCCGTGAATTAGACAAACTTACATTCCAAAATTTGGTTGTTGGGCAGCGAAACCAGGCTGCATTCCCGGTGCCTGTTGTGGTTGTTGCTCTTTTTTTGCGCTATAAAAACGCCTGTTGATCTCCTCCTCTACAATTGAACGATCCCTGCCGTAAACATTCCTGGAAATTTGCGTAATTAAATCTTTCATTTGCGCGTTTCCTTCCGGCCACTTTTTAAACGTTGTCTTGATAGAGAATGGCGGTGGGTAACGACCTTCGACCATTAATTTTGTATAGGCGTTTTGGTTTTCAATATTGGTTAAGTCATGCTTACTGAACACTGGCGAGAACTGACCTTCCAGGTACTCTGCATCATCCAGTCCAACGCGGAATGAAACAATAGTACCCACATTACCAAATACAGCATTTCTCACGTCTTCCTTCATCTGGCCAATATACTGATTAGCAACAGTCAAGTTCAATCTGAACTTTCTAGCCTCTGAAAGTATTGTGGCAAAATCATCAGTCGCAAAGTTCTGAAACTCGTCTACGTATAAAAAGAAATCTTCACGCTCTTCCTGTGGAATATCTGACCTGCTCATCGCGGCGGAAAGAATTCGTGGAATGAGGAGCAAGCCAAGAAATTCTGAATTTTCTGCTCCAATGCGTCCCTTGGCAAGGTTAATCAGCAATATTTTTTTGGTATCCATCACCTCTCTCATGTCGAAAGATGAAGTAGCCTGACCAAGCATATTACGCATCAGACGGTTACTCACAAAGCGGTCAAGTTTTGACGTAAAGTATCCCATCAGCTCACCACGTCTGTTTTCCGGGGTAGCGGGAATTTCCTTTTCCCAGTAATCAAGCAGCAGGGGATCATTAATATACTGTTTCAAGTCATTAATCACGTCCCAGTCCAGAAGGAGACATTTCATAACTTCAAGCATTGTCGAGCCTTTTTTTGCCATAGCGGTAAGCATTGTCATTCTCACTGCACGCTCGAGAAGTGGTCCTGTTATACCCTGGTTGTTGGGGTCGAAGAGTTTTTGAATCATTTTATAAAACGCGTTGACTATCAAATGCTTCTCTTCCTCAGTCCTGTTTTCAAGTATGTTAAAACCAAAAGGTTTTTCAAAATCACCAGGATTAAAGTACACCACATCCTCTGCGCGATGAGGCGGAATTCTTTCAAGCAGCCACTCGACTTCTTCTCCGTGAGGATCAATAAAGCAAACTCCATGACCATTCTGGATATCCTGCAGCGCCATATTGTCCATGAATTTCGACTTACCAGTACCTGTCTGACCAATTATATACATATGACGCCTTCGGTCATCGATATTCGACATACAAACATCTTTTTCATTTCCCCGGAATGAAGCGGTACCCAGCCAGTGACCCGTAGACGGCACTGTTTCGTCTGCAGGAGCGCGTTTTGCCATTAACCATTCAATATACGGAGTCTCAACTTTATTATTAGGCAGGTGAAAAATTGTGGCCAACTCAGCAGTGTTAAGTACTGACTCCTTACCCCATACCGGTGGTATACGATAAATGAAGTCATTCACAATAGTTTTATTCCGTAGAAACTTCTTAACCCGTGGTAATTTGAAGCTACCAAACTTATTCATCTGAGGATTATCAAACTGGTGAAATGCCGCAATAACATTATCCAGATTATACTTTGCTGTCTGTTTATCCAGCGATACAGAAACAATACGAATTGTTGTGTCGAAGCCAATTTTTGCAATTTTATCTGTAATACCCTGTATTACTTCCTGAGGTATAGATGGTGCGGATTTATTTTCTACATCTTTTTGCGCCGTCTCTACTCCTTTAATAACAGACCTGCCTGCTTTCCTCCATGAATCATCCACCGGCGAAACAATGTATTGGAGGGCTATCGCTTCGCCCTGCCCTACCTTGCTCATGGCACTGGTAATGATGTTCATAGGGTCCGCTGTCAACTTATCATGTAGTACGATTGGAAAATGAGAATCTTTTGAAAGACGCAGTTCTTTGTATTGCACAAAAGCATTCTCAGAAAACAAGTTGTAATCTGAACTGACCAGGATCTCTGCCGTCGGGTATGCTCCCAGTATTTGCTTTTCCACAAGATTCTGGATACAAGCCGGGCATACCACATATAATTTAATTTTTTCTTTGAAAGCGGCTATTTCAAAGGAAATACTCATCTGTTTCTTGAAGATCCTTTCAAACTTGCCTGATTCAAAGATACTGTACAACCCGGAGAACATCTGATCTGCGTTCGGAATCTCATACTCATTATCCTTGGGAACCTTTACTGTAAGAAATACCTGCTCTTCTGCAATCCGTTCTTTAACTGCTCTCCGTCTGCCATCAAGTACAAACAGAATAAGGGCATACACACCAAAAACAATTAGCGCAATAAACGCTAATAGAAACGTTAAAATCACTATTAATCCTATATCCATAGCTTAATTATTGTAACATGCATAAAATAATACTGTCTGTTTCACTTATTCAGTTTAGTCTCGCTTCATAACATCCCGAAACGGTACATAATAATAGTTTTATACAAACAAAACCAGATGCAGCCAAACCCTTTATTATATATTAAAATCGGCACTGATAAAAACCACCTGTTTTAATGTCATTGTATTTGATCTATAATCCACCGTTGCTACGATTTGGTGCGGTAGCCAAGTGGATCAAGGCGGCGGTCTGCAAAACCGCTATTCGCGGGTTCGAATCCCGCCCGTACCTCCATATTTGTGTTATACAAACATATGTAAGATATACTCTATAATGAATCAAAGCTTTTGAGAAGATCTCATTCGTAGCATTCAGAAAAGTCTCTGCTTACGAACAGAGTGATACAGTTTTCTCTATTGCTTGGTTTCATTGGTCAAATGCATGTATTTTGAAATTACTACGATAGTATGATATTGACGTAACGGAGATCTACAGTATAATAACCGATAACACTGGAATATAAGACGCTGTATATGACAAGAATAGTTTCCCAAGCAAAAAAAGACAGAATACGTAAGACACTCCTTGAAAAAGGGGAGTCCCAGGGATTTCTCACAGAAGAAGATATTTTAGGCTTAATACCAGAGCCTGAAGATTCACCAGAGTTTCTGGAGGAACTTTTTGAGCTTTTTTACCAGAAACAAATTGAAATAATCGGCCTCGACATTGAACAGGATGAGAAAAAAACTGGCAAACATGAAACAGAACCGCTCACTCTTGAAAAGAAAATTAAGATTTTACGAACAATTCATGCAAGTATAAGCTCTGATCCTATCAGGGCATACCTCCAGGAAATTGGGCGAATACCACTTCTTACAGCTGACGAGGAAGTATACCTCGCAAAACAAATCGAGCAGGGCAACCTCGAAGCTGCACAGCATTTGACCACAGCCAATCTTCGACTTGTCGTTAGTCTCGCAAAAAAATATGCGAATCGGGGACTTGACCTTCTCGACTTAATACAGGAAGGTAACGTTGGTTTAATGCGTGCAGTAGAAAAGTTTGACTACCGAAAGGGATATAAATTCTCAACATACGCAACCTGGTGGATCAGACAGGCTATCACCAGGGCTATCGCTGACCAGGCGAGGACAATTCGTATTCCGGTTCACATGATTGAAACAATAAATCAGTATACTAAAGCACTCAACGAGCTTTCTATTAGATTACAACGACCTCCTACTGACGAAGAAGTAGCTGAGTACATGAAGCTGGAACTCTCGAAGATACTGGAGATCAAGAACATATCTCAAGTTCCTACATCCTTGCAAATGTCTATCGGTGATGATGCGAGTTCTGTACTCGCGGATATCATAGCTGACGAGTCCGCACAGTCACCCGAAAAATTTGCTGAATACACATATTTAAAGAAACAACTAAAAGAAGCGCTCAATGAACTTAACGACAGGGAAAAAAAGGTACTTGAACTACGTTTTGGTCTGGATGACGGAATTGCCCGAACACTTGAAGAAGTAGGACAGGAATTCAATGTCACCCGCGAGCGTATCCGCCAAATTGAAGCGAAAGCCTTGAAGAAGCTCCGGGAAAAAGATTATGAACGAATATTGATCGATTACGTTAAATAAATGCATTTACATTACGTACACAGTGCATTTCATACTGGTAATGCACTAGTAATCATGAAGCGAATTCGTAAATTCCTGATTTGACCTGGTAGCTTTCATCCTGTCAATGATTGCTGCATTCGCTTCCTTACCCAGGCCTTCAAGCATCCTGCGAATCTGCCAGGACTGTTGCATTTCTTCTGGACGAAGCAGGACTTCCTCATTTCTGGTACCGGACTCAACAACATCAATCGCGGGAAATATCCTTCTGTAAGCAAGTTTTCTATCAAGTTTCAATTCCATATTGCCAGTCCCTTTAAACTCTTCAAAGATAACTTCGTCCATTTTTGACCCGGTATCAACGAGCGAGGTCGCGATGATAGTCAGTGAAGCGCCTTTTTCAAAATTACGAGCAGCACCGAAGAAACGTTTTGATGGATACAGCGAAACAGGATCCAGTCCGCCGGAAAGCGTCCTGCCTGATGCAGGCAATGCTACGTTATATGCCCTGGCAAGTCTTGTAAGCGAGTCCATTAATATTACAACATCCTTCCCCATTTCGACCATACGTTTCGCTCGTTCGAGTGAAAGCTCTGCAACCATAACCTGGTGGTTCGGGCTATCGTCAAAATTTGACGCGTAGACAATGCCGTTCACTGATCTCTCAATATCGGTAACTTCTTCAGGCCGTTCACCGATAAGAACTACCATAAGTTGTATTTCAGGATAATTATCATTAATACCCTTTGCAATATCTTTGATAAGGAATGTTTTTCCTGACTTCGGTTGTGCCACTATCATCCCTCTCTGGCCATAACCAATCGGAGCGAGCAGATCAATAATCCTGTTTGAAATAGGATACTGGTCTACTTCAAGCTTAAGCTGCTTGTCGGGATACACTGGCTTTAATTCGTCAAAGTGCGGCCTGTTCTGTATTGCATCCACCGTCATTTCATTAACTGATTTTATCCAGAGCAAAGAAAAATACCTTTCATTTTCTTTGGGAAGTCTGGCTATGCCGGTTATAAAATCACCTTTACGGAGTTTAAACTTTTTAACCTGTGATATGGAAATATAAGTATCTTTATCAGTAGGGATGAGCCGTGGAGATCTCAGAACACCATGAGTACCATCTGACATTACTTCCAGGATTCCAGACACTTCCACTGTACTATCTTTCTGAAATCGTGAATCAGGACCATTTGACTGAGACTGCTCCTGGTTGTTTTTCGTTGGCTGGTTATGGTTACTTTGCTTATTTTGTTTATTTTGTGGCTGGGTCGTCTGGGCTCGTTTGACCTGAACGCTTGTGCCGTTATCAGCTGTGTTCGATCCGTTTTGCTTGTGTTTGTCAGCATGCTTTTGTGCAGTGTGCTTTGGAGGATCCGGGGGAGCCTGCGTTCCAGAAGGCTTAGATAGGGAGTTTTTTTGGGGTTGAGATTTTTGCTGTACTGGAGCCGACTCCTTTTTAGTAGTGCCACTGGAACCAATCTTGTCAGTAATGAGCTTGACCAGCTCGTCTTTCTTTTTTTTACTTACACCTTGAATACCGTACTCTGAAGCTATTTTTTTTAATTCATTGACGGTTTTTATTGATAATGATTCTTTTTCCATGAAATATTGTCTAAACATGTATCCACCGCTTGCGCCGTAAATGCACGCTACAAGGATCTAAATGGATAAATTAAAACTGAGTCGATCTATATTAGTCAAAAAAATCGACAAAGTCAAATATTTCCGCAATAATCCTCTTGCATTAAGTTCTCAACCATTTATGGAAACTATCGTTAAAATTAATACAGTTGCAGAGTACAACGGACAGAATATTACAATCAAAGGGTGGCTTGCCAACAAAAGATCATCAGGTTCTATTCATTTTCTTATCATACGGGACGGCAGCGGATTTATTCAAGCAATTCTTGGTAAAAAGGATGTGGATGAAGCTACCTTTACGAGACTTGACCGGATTGGCATTGAATCATCCGTCATTGTAACAGGCAGACTCCGTGAAGAACCTCGAGCTCCAGGAGGCTTTGAATTACAGATCGCAGACTTAGAAGTTGTACATGAGACACAAGATTATCCGATAGCAAAAAAGAAACACGGAGTGGATTTCCTTCTTAATCATCGTCACTTATGGATACGTTCATCTTCCCAGTTTGCAACATTACGACTACGTTCAGAAATAGTATTTGCTCTTTCAAAGTTTTTCTACGATGAAGGGTTCGTAAAATTTGACGGACCAATGTTTACCGCGAATACGTGCGAAGGAACTTCCACATTATTTGAAGTAGAATATTTCGGTCAAAAGGCGTATCTGACTCAAAGCTCTCAACTGTATGCAGAGGCTGGGGCACTGGCATTCCAGAAGGTTTATACATTCGGCCCCACATTTCGAGCAGAAAAGTCAAAAACCCGCCGTCACCTTACCGAGTTCTGGATGCTTGAACCAGAATTAGCGTACGCTAACTGGGAAGACAATATTGCCCTTCAAGAAAAGATGATTCACTACGTAATCAAGCATTGCTTACAGCATTGTACAAAAGAGCTGGAGATGCTTGGCAGGGATATTAAAAAGCTGGAAAATGGACTTAAACCTTTCACATGGATACACCACAAAGACGCGTGCGAACAACTACGTTCACTGGGACTGGATATTGGTGACAGAGAGGACTTAGGGGCTGATGAAGAGGCGATACTAACCCAGCAATATGATACCTTCGTCGTTCTCCACCATATGCCGGAGGAAATTAAAGCGTTTTATATGCAACCTGATCTCGATGAAGCAGACCAACGGGTACTCTGCAATGATCTGCTTGCACCTGAAGGATATGGTGAGGTAATAGGCGGGAGCCAGAGAATCCACGATATCACGCTACTGGAATCGCGTATAAAAGAGGAAGGACTAGAACCGAAGGAGTTGCAGTGGTTTTGTGATCTCAGGAGATACGGCTCCGTGCCCCATGCGGGATTTGGTCTCGGATTAGAACGTATGGTTGCGTGGGTTGGAGGCATTAAACACGCTCGTACAGCCATTCCTTTCCCTCGAATGATAAACAGATTGCGACCATAAATGTGACAAAGTTTAGTGCACAACTATTCACTTTCCAGTTTTGTTGAAATAATCTTTTCGCATGATAAAATCAACCATGAAAGTATATTTTGCATGTAGTCAATATCTCCCCTCACACGTTCGAGAAAGTATATCGCAAACAATTGAAGAGATTGGAGCTAAAACAGAACGACAGGACTATAAGGATACAAACGGGAATAACGATAATTTCAACGAAGCACGAAGAATTTTCCAGAACAATTTAAAGAATATTAAGTCTTCGGATATTGTGATAGCTGAAGCATCGTATATCAGTAGTGGAATCGGCTATGAGATATCATTTGCTCTCGCTGAAAAAAAGCCGGTTATTGTTTTGTTCAATTTGAATATGCATACTGATGATCCCCGACATATCAAAGAGATCCCATTAAGCCTTAAAGGCAACCCTTCCAAGTACCTTCTTCTGAAAGAATACGACAGCGCCAATCTTCAAAAAATCATTGAGCATTCCATAGGTGATGCCCGTGCTGTAATGGATACCAAGTTTATTTTGATTATCCCCCCGATTATTGACAGATATCTTGAATGGAATGTTAAAGAACGGGGAAAATCAAAAGCTGAAATCACTCGTGAAGCAATCGAAGAATGGATGAAACGAGACGACTCTTATCAGAAATACCTCAATGAAAACGATATGTATTCTGCTGAGGAAATCAACAAATAAAACGGGGAGACGTACTG
>JBMCLJ010000015.1:0-21214 GCA_048615375.1 Candidatus Dojkabacteria bacterium
AGCTTCGCAATAATGTAAAAATGTGGGGAACAATAATCATTGTTCCCCAGCCATTGTTTTCCTACAGTGCCTATCTAACCTGATAGTTCATTACATCTCATCTGGCGCGTACACATGAAGATATTCAGATTTATCATAATCAAATAATTCATCTGCATTAAAAAACCTTTCAACTTCTTCTTCTGCAGCCTCAATACCATCAGACGCGTGAATAAGTGTCCTGCCGGTAGACATCGCGAAATCACCCCGGATAGATCCTTGTTCCGCTTCACGACTTTTAGTAGCCCCAACGATTTTTCTACAGGTGCTCACAGATTCAAATCCTTCCCATACCATAGCGATAACCGGGCTGGATTTCATGAACTCACGAAGATCAGCGTAGAAAGGTTTTTCTACGTGAGCCGCGTAGTGTTGCTCCAGAATCGCGTTATCCAGACGCATCATTTTAATACCCACAAGCTTTAACCCTTTTCTTTCAAATCGGCTAAGTATTTGCCCGACAAGTCCTCGCTGAACTCCATCAGGTTTTATAATGATTAGTGTTTTTTCGTGTTTTGCATTTGACATCGGTTGATTGTAGAAGGATGTGCCTGGAAATTCAATCGAATCTTCCTGTGAAATTTACTTAAGTCGTTGTATAATCCCGTACTGATTACACTGCATTGATTATGTATGGCCACCTTAGCTCAGTTGGTAGAGCACCGGTATCGTAAACCGGGTGTCGTGGGTTCAAGTCCCACAGGTGGCTCCATGTTGTGAATTGATAATTGATAATATGCCAATGATCTCGAAGTTCTCAATCATTATCAATTCCTGATTCATTAGGTTGTGGGATTTTGTGAAAACTACTATTATAGTCCTGGAGAATAACTGCCATGTATGAGCAAACGTCACAGCTGTCCGAAGTAGCTTTTCTGCAAAAAAAAGTAGAAGAGGCCAGTATTCCTTCCGGATTAAAAGAAAAGATAGATCTTATTTTGACACGTCTTCGGCGTATGGCTCGGCAAAATCAGTCAGCGGGAGAGTACGAGGCTGTCGCGAAATACATTGATTGGTGTCTGCGTATCCCCTGGAATAACGTACACGAAGATAATCTGGATCTGTCGAACGCGAAACGGGTGATGGATGAGCGTCATTACGGTGGTGAGGACGTGAAGCAGGTGATATTAGAGTATCTCGCTATTTTAAACAGAAAAAAACAACTCGGGAATTCAGATTATGTGTCTCCAGTCCTGGCATTTGTCGGCGTACAGGGCGCCGGGAAGACAACACTGGCAAAAGCAGTCGCGAAGGCGATGGGCAGACCTTTTTACCGAATTTCTCTGGGTGCTCTTGGTGAGTCAAAAGAGCTGCGAGGTTCGCCATTCGGTCAGACCAGTTCACATCCGGGGCAGGTGATCCGTGCACTTGCACAGACGCAATGTATGAATCCCGTGATTTTACTTGATGAGTTTGACAAGGTGAGTGGAAGTAACGCTGCAAGAAAAGACTTTATGGCAATTTTGCTGGAAATTCTTGACCCACAGCAGAATAACACTTTCCGTGATTGGTTTATCGACTATCCGGTTGATCTCTCGAAAGTACTGTTTATCGCTACCGCGAATTCATTCCGTACAATTTCCCGTGAGTTGCTCGACAGATTGGAGTATGTGGAATTTAACGACTATACTCCTGAAGAAAAAATCGTTATTGCCAAGAAGTTCCTGCTTCCCCAGGTGTACGAGTATGCTGGTCTGCGTCCCGAAGAATTCCAGATTACTGAAGACGCGTGGCCAGTTATAATTCAAGAATTTGGTAAAGACGAGGGTGTTCGCAGGCTTGAAAGAAACCTGCAGCGAATTGCCCGAAAAGTTATCAAGCAAATTGTCATTGGCCAGATAAAAGGAGCGGTAATTAATGCTGATATCGCGATGAAGCTTGCGCAGACTACTGTACGAAGTATTGAAGAGGTGAGAAATATCGATTATACCGGGACTTCAGATTTGTAGCTAAAATGTGAGGCTTTCTTCGGAGCGTATATTGCTTTACAATTTCACGTATGGCAGTAACACGTTTTAAAGTGACAATTATAGAAAAAAAAGAAATTGCGCCTCAGGTTTACCTGGTGAAAACTCACAGTGATGATAACCCTCTATTTCAGGCAGGACAGTACTTTTCTGTACAAGTAGCTCATAAAGTGAACCGGGCGTACTCTGCAGCTTCTGCTCCTGGGGAGAATACATTGGACTTTCTTGTAGATACGAGCCCTGGGGGGTTGGGGTCGCAATTTTTCCTTAATCATACTGAAGGTGATTCTTTTGACCTCCTCGGACCGGTTGGTTTTTTTACTCTTGAACAACATGGTGTATTTGGCGATGAAGAACCGTTGGTCTTTATAGCAACAGGAACTGGTATCGCGCCTATTCGTTCGATGATAGTAGAGCTACTGACATTTACCAAGGTTACGAGGAAGGTTATTTTGTATTTTGGTCTTCGGTATGATTCTGAGTCGTATTTCTTTGAAGAATTCACCGATCTGGCAGAAGAGTATGAAAACTTTGAATTTGTTCCGGTTATTTCCCGTCCTTCAGCACTCTGGCAGGGAGAATGTGGCTATTGCCAGGAAGTGGTGACGAGCCGACCTTTAGTAGGAAGATCCAGGGTATTCATCTGCGGTGTAACAGAAACGGTAAAAGCAATATCAGCAGACTTGATTAAGCACGGATATCCTGAAGAGGCAGTTTTTTTTGAAAAATTTGGATAAACAAGCCAAAAATAAAGTGTTATTATAAATATATTACATTTTAAATATCTTTATAATAACACTATGATATAAATCTGATAATATGAAGCTGGCGCGTGCGTAAATGCTATTTCCTCCAGAAGTAGAATTCAGGTTTATATTTGAAATAGTAGATGAGAGACGCGAGCCAGCTGAACCCGAAAAAAAAGCTTAGCAACAGTATCCATATCCAGAGCTCTCTATCATGGAAGGTAGCAGGATCTCTACTAAAGGCGTCCAGCAGGCAGGTGACAAATAACCAGAGAAAGAAGCCTCCGATTACAAGACCAAATATTACAATGCAGCATGTGAGTGGTAACCCGAAATTCAAGGTAAAATCCGCCAGGAAATCAAACATAATGATATATTATACAGTTTATATGTTTTTTTACGAATAGGTGGCGGGTTCAGTTTCCTGGTAGCAATAGTATTACACCGTTATATATTGCATTGTATGCAGGAAGCGTTATGATTCCTGATTTTTACTATATGGAGAGAGTTGAATCTAGCATACCTAATCATTCGGATCTGCAGGTGCAGTGGTTGGAGTTTATGAATTTACCCTGGTGGGCACGACCTCCACTTGTGGCAGGTCTATTGTTGCCTGTCGAAGTACGTCATCAGTTAGCCAGAGCATCAAAGTTAAATGTAAGTGGCAGGAAAATGAGCTGTGTGTCCCTTCCAGGCCCCCATACAATGTTGATTGCAACTGATACAGAGCACGGACATAAAGGAGTAGTTGCTCAGATAAATTTTTATACTGGTAGTACACCAGCAGTGACTGTTGAATCAATTATTGGTGGAAACCTGGCATTAGTTTCTGAACAAAGATTTGTTGGCGCGTCTCGTATTGCAGCTCAACATTTAATAACCTGTCTTGATCCAGCAGTTATGAGGGTTGGAGATAATGTGGTTCCAGGTACAGGGACAACTATTCAATTATCACAACATCATGTTGCAGGTGATTAATACATAGTACACGTTCATCCTCCAATCTGCTCTGCTCCAATCCACACGTACTCCCATGATTCAGGTTCGGGACCCAGATTTTTGGCTTCGTCAGGATAGCAGGGAATGAAGCCAAATTTTTTCGCGTTTTCGTAGTTGTTTTTGGAAATCCACGTAAATCCCTTTGTCTCACCAAACCGAGTGAATGGCAAACCTGAATCAAGGTCAATAATATCAATTGTGTAGCCGCTGTGATGTCGTGAAAACCCAGGGATAGAACTAGTCTGCAGAACCAGGTTTATTACCTTATCTGCTTTTTTATCAATAATTTCCTGATAGGTAAATTGTCTTCCAATTGTACGCTGTGAAGCTTCATAAAAATTATTCATAAAAATTGTACGCTGCATTCCAATGGATCGATACCCTGAGACCAGGCCTAAAGATATACCTTCTGTTTCTGCTGTTCCGCGTAGTTTAGCCCAGGCCTTTGCAGCGTCCTTTTGGAGTGAAATACTGCCATAGTTCCCTAACTCTCCTGAAGGAGTATATTGGAGTGTATATCCGCGCTTTTGAGCAATTTCCCTGATTCGTGCATCTGCTTGTGCGTTACCAGTAATTGCAGGAGGAACGGTGATTTTATCTGTGAAAGCGAAACGTGCGTTACGATACAGTGTATCGTAAGAAAATTCTGTGATTTCCGTGTTGCGTACCCGTGTCGGGAAGAGGTGTATATCACGTTCCAGTTCAGCAGATTGTAATGATATCTTATCCGATTCTTCTACCGGTTTCCATAAAGCACCTGCTGTGCTGGAGAGATATGCTTTCCCATCATTAAAGCCGCTATAAAGCATATGGCCTCCAAGCGCAATAAGTAAGAATATCGCTGTAGGATATGCGAAATATCTATAGCTTCGCAGTAATTTGGTCAGGGAAATTGAACGTAGCTTGCTGGCTGCAACTTCTGGAACGGAGTATTCTTTTTTTGAAAGTAGGTTTTTCCGTTCTCTTGAAGGTCGAGGTATAGCAAATTGTGAGTATCTTTCAATACTCTGTTGCTTACGAAGCCTTGAGCGATGATGCTTTTTTTTAATTTTTTCCAGAATGATGTCTTTTTCGGTATGCGCTCGCTTGTGCTGTTGAGGACGCGGAAAGGTAATAGTGATCTCTTCAGATCCCAATACAGGCGCAAAGTTAATTTGTATTTCCCCGCTGTAACTCACCGTATAATGATTATACCGGCTATGGATAAGAGTTAAAAGTTTTGAATAGTACCCAGATTAAAATTAGCTTACTAAGCACTGAAGGAAGCTAGTGAAGAATACGATGTTTCAGGAAGCTGAGCTTAGTAAGCTGAAGGATTATACATAAATTTTTTAAAGAAGCAAAAAAAATATATACAAATGGTATAGCTGTTTTTTCTTTATTCTACCGGGGTATGATTATGTAAATAGAAAATCATTCTAACGCACCAAGTAATTTTAAGAGACTTTCATCTTCGAAATGCCTCCCTAAAATCTGCATGCCAATTGGTAGTCCCTGTGAGGTAGTCCCTGCCGGAAACGCGACACTGGGTATACCTACAAGATTCGCGGGAACGGTGTAGACATCTTCAAGATACGCATCGAGTGAATAGAGGCTGCGTTCGCCAATTTTCGGTGCGGAATAAAGTGTTACAGGGCTAAGCATGAAATCAACCTGCCCAAGTATTCCCTCAAATTCTTCCTTCATCATATTTCTTAGCTGTTGTGCTTTTTTGTAGTACGCATCATAGAATCCTTCTGATAGCACATAGGCACCAAGGAAAACACGACGCTTGGCTTCTTCGTTCAAGCCTTCCATCCTCGCTGTAGTATATAACTCCTCCCAGTTCTTTATTCCCAGTGCTTGATACCCTTCATTCACTGCTTTCTGATAGATGTTCCCGTACCGTGTTCCATTGTAACGGGATAGATTTGTACTTGCTTCAGACATGCAGGTGATGTAGTACGTAGGTATTGCATACTTGAATGTTTTGAGAGAGCGCTCTACTGCGGTATATCCAAGTGACTTGAATTTTTCTATCTGGTCAAGGTAGAGTTGCCTGGTTTCCTCATGAACTCCTTCTGGGATAAAGTCGTAAGAATAGGCAAAAGATTTTGTTTCAGAATGCTGGTTAGTTTGAACTGAATGAGTCATATCATACTCGTCTGGTGTACTCAGTACATCGAGTACAATGCGTAAATCTTCGGCGCTTCGAGCAATTGGGGCAATAGTATCCAGAGAAGATGCAAATGCAATACATCCAAATCTCGAAATCCTTCCGTTAGTTGGTTTCAATCCGTACAATCCACACAAACTGGCCGGATTCCTTGTAGATCCACCAGTATCTTCAGCAATGGAAAAGGTACACATATCGAGAGCAACGCTGGCAGCACTGCCTCCTGATGAACCTCCTGGTATTCTTTCAGGGTCGTGTGGATTTCTTGTAATTTTGTATGAGGAGTTCTCTGTACTTCCACCAAAGCCCCACGCATCCATATTCACTTTACCAATGAGAATAGCACCTTCTTCACGCAGCAGCTTATGTGCAGTACTAGCGTATTCGCTTGGTGTATTTTCCAGATATCTATCAGCAGCGGATGTAATAGTTCCTGTTGCCATGTAGGAGTCTTTGAGCGAGTAGGGGATGCCAAGCAGTTTTTTATGTGGATTGGTCTTTCGCATTTCATCAGCTTCATGGGCTTCTTTAAGGAGTATTTCTGGATCCCTGACATAGAGGAATACATTATATTCCTCATTGTATTTTCTGATATTTTCAATGCAATAAGTAATTAACTCTACAGCGCTTAGCTCTTCTTTTGCATAAAAGTCAAAAATTTGAGTAATAGTCAGATGTTGTAATTCCATAATTGCAAGATTAGTTTTTTATTCAATTGGGTAACCAGCACTAACCCAGGCGTTAATACCGCCTTCAAGATGATAGAGGTTTGTAAATCCTTTGAATTTTAATATATCAGCAGTAGCGGTAGATTTATTATCTGTACGGCAGTAGACCAGGTATGTTTTGTCCTTTTCGAGTTTATCAAGATCCAAAGAAAAGTTATCGCTATAAAAATCAAGTGTCTGAGCCCCTGCAATTATCCCTGTTGAAGTCTCTTCCGGAGTGCGAACATCCAGCAGCACGAAATCCTCATTGCCTTTGTTCTCATCAATTAGTTTTCTGGCCTCCACTGTGTTGATATCCTGTACTGCCGGTTGAGAAGTAGCAATGTCTCCTTCAACTATCCCAAGCACTTTACCTGGGGTATCTTCACATGTACTATTCTTACAGTACTCTACCTGCTCACTTATTTCCTGACCTATGCCTTCAGCGCTGTCAAATCCGTAAAATGTCTTGTCTCCTACTACAATAAAAGGTACTCTGCCTGGTTCCTGGCCTAGTGCTTTTGACACTTCTTCATACTTCCTGGCATTATCTTCATTTTGCCATACTTCATATGCGTGAAGCTCTACGCCGTCTGTTTCTTCAACGTATTGCTTCAAGAAGCTATGTGCTTTGATACAATGCGGACAACCGTCTCCCCAGAACTCATAAATTCTGACTTTGACTTCACCTTCTGCAGAAACAGTGCTTACACCTTGTACCTCGGGTGAATCAGAGCCTGAGCCGAAAACTATAAGTATACCGGTAAAACCAGCAATAATCGCCACAATACCTACGGACGCATAGACACTTCCGGGAATTTTTTTGAGAGCATTTCGTATTTGATACATATTTTTTTATTATACGTGATATTAATCACAATTCAAATTAGCGAATGAAAATATATAAAGCGAGTATGAGAATGAATGTGCCGGATAGCATGGGGCCATATATTTCAGCTGTTGTGCCAAGTTTTTTCTCGATTTTCAGAGCCTTTTTACCATGGATGATTCCATAGCCAATGCCGATAATGGTTGCTGCAAGACCGAAGCTGAAAAAAGCTATGAGAACCAGTCCTAGTCCGATCCTGCCCACATTTACCGCTGCAAAGAAGATGAGCAGCGCATCAAGACACGGTATTATTCCACCGGAAATGCCAGCGTACAGCAGATCCCAGCGTGAGCGTATTCGGTTTTGCTTTGTTTTAAAGGCGTATTCACGGCAGGACTGTTGTTGCTGTGGAGTTCTATATGTTTTCCGAAGCTTGTGCATACGATACTTTTTATACCCTCCATAGAGTAAATTAAGCGCAAGAATAATCATTAAAACCATACTCGCCTTTATTAGATACGGCTCAAATCTGTTAGCCTGATCCTGTATTTGAAGGGTGAGTAAAATAAAGCCCATCGCGTAAATGACCGCAGTATGTGCTACTGTAATCGAAGCGCCAAGGATAAGTACATCTGTGAAGGAGCTTTTATTCCTGGCAATAAGCAGGGCGGACATGAAACTCTTACCATGTCCTGGCGTCATAGCGTGCAGTGCTCCCGCCACAAAAGCCACAAGAAGCGCGAGCACTGCGAACAGCCAGTTGCCTTCTGCAAAGGCCATATCCTTGGCTCTATTTGTTATGTTTGTGATAAAATTTGTACTGGTGGCGGCATCTTCTTTCCGAATTTCTTGTGGAGGTGGGACATAGCCATTGATAGTATAATCTAAATAAAAGTCTCCCTCATCTACCTCTACATCCCGATTAAGTATCAATTCTTCAATATTTTCATACGTTGTATTGTCAGAAAAGAAAAACGAATCCCCAAAAGGGTCTTCAGGAAGGAATTTATAGTTATAATTTGCATAAAACTCGTTTCTGTCCGCATTGAGCTGTTCAGGAATTGCTTCAAATGTGATTTGCATAAAGCTGTTAAAGCTGGTGATATCTTTTTTCTCAATACCTTGTGCTGAAACGATGGAATATTCAAGAGTATTCCCGTTTAATGTACTTGTAAGATTGGGAATAATTACTTCCTGCGCAAATACTTTGAGCTCCGCGTTATCCACATCAGCCGAATCATCCGTGTCAAACTGAGGAATGATTTTGTTCACCACGATAGGATCTATGCGAATAGTGTACTCAAGCACTATCTTATCCTGGTGAAAATGAAAAAAAAGCTCCTGGATGACATACGGTGAGGGATGTGCCTGAACCTTTACCGGCAGTACGAACAACCCCACGACAACAACCACTAGCCAGATTCCGCGATATACTACATTCATGTATAAAATTCAAATTATTGAACAAGAGATTTTAGCACAGAATGAGGACAGGGCGCGATTGCCCCCGAAGCTCCGAGCTCGTTAATCTACCAAAGCGAAATGTCGAAACACAACTATCGAGGAGCGAAAGATGGTGCCGAGGGAGGGACTTGAACCCTCACGCCCGAAGGCAACGGATTTTAAGTCCGCAGCGTCTACCATTCCGCCACCCCGGCATCTTTCCTGCTTCATATCGATTAAAACCGTATGAACACGCAGATAATAGCAGGTTATTCTCATTTGATCTATATCTGAAACCGTTGGTTACAAGAGACAACTGTGCTACTATACTCTGATATGGATAAACAATATATGGTAACAACCATTGTCATTACAGGCACTGTTGGCCTTGCGATTGTCGGCGGCCTTGTATGGCTTGGTACAAAGAATGACAATGATACCCAATCTGTGGGAAATACTAATATGGCAAACCAAAATCAAACAACACAAGAAGAAAAATATACAGAGTTAAAGACTGAAGACACCGTAGTCGGGGACGGGAAAGAAGCGAAAAGCGGAGATACTGTCTCGGTACATTACACGGGAACGTTGAAAGACGGTACAGTTTTTGACAGCTCAGTAGAAAGAGGAACGCCATTTTCTTTCACTTTAGGTAATGGTGAGGTTATCCAGGGGTGGGATGAAGGTGTAGTCGGGATGAAAGAGGGAGGCAAACGAACGCTCAAAATTCCATCTGATCTTGCATACGGAGAACGTGGAGCAGGTCAGCTTATTGGACCGAATGAGGATTTAGTTTTTGAAGTCGAGTTACTGGAAGTAAAATAGTAGTAAATATTGACAAATGCAACCGGGTTGCTTTAAGATCTTCGTATGAAACAATACAAGCTTGTCATAGCAATTATCCTTATTTTTGTAACGGTAGCTGGGTTAGCTACACTTTCTTTTATACTTGAAGCTCGTAAAGACAATTCTGATACAATAGTTGTTGTTGCTTCCTCAACCCAGTTACACGATATTACTCGCACAATTGGCGGCGACAAGGTGGAAGTTCATTCTCTATATAAACCAAATGTAGATCCCCATACGTACCAGGCTTCAGCAGAGGATGCGAAGATGATTGAGCAGGCGAAACTTATTATTCAGAACGGCTTGGGACTTGAAAGCGCGATAGAAGAGCTCTTTGGTAATGTTTCAGAAGAACAGGCTGTTATAGTTGCAGGTGAATATATCGACCCGTTACAACATGAAGATGACGAAGAACACAGGGGGGAGAAAGGTCATAACAATGAGGAAAAAACGGAAGATACTGGAGAAAGTGAAGACCATGCAGACGAAAAAGGCGATCATAAGGAGGAGGATGAACATGGACACGGGGAATACGATCCCCATATCTGGTTCTCTGTTGATAACATGAAGGTGGTAACAGAGAAAATAACAGAGAAGTTACAGGAAATCGACCAGGACAATACAGATTATTATGCTCAAAACCGGGATGAATATCTCAAAAGTCTGGAAGAGCTGGATACCTATATTCGTGACCGGATAGCAGAAATTCCACAGGAACAGCGAAAGATTATTAGCGTCCACCAGGTATTGGGCTATTACGCTAGAGACTACGACCTGGAGATCTCAGGTTCAATTATTCCTAATTTTTCATCTGAAGCCCAACCTTCAGCAAAAGAAGTAAGTGAGCTGATTAAACATATACGTGAAGAGAATATCAAGGCAATTTTTACTGAACAATCGATAGATAATAGTTTAGCTGAACAAATAGCCCGGGAAACGGATGCTTCTATTACCGCAGGACTTTATACAGACTCATTAGGTACCGAAGATTCGGAAGCAGGCACATATATCGATATGATGAAGTACAATACCGAAATTATTGTAAATGCGTTAAAGTAACCTATGTTATTGTCCGTTAGTAATCTCACCGTATCCTACGGCCAGAGCGTAGCGCTGAACGCAATAAACTTTGAAGCGCACACCAGCGAGGTAATCGGAATTATTGGCCCAAACGGTTCGGGAAAGACGACTCTGTTTAATGCACTTCTCGCTTTGTGTCCCTATGCTGGTGAAATGCAACTTGATGGAAAAAAACTGTCAACTCAATTATCCAGAACAAGTTATATGCCACAGGTGGGACAGATAGATATAAGTTTTCCTGTAACCGTATATGATGTAATTAAACTTGGACTTGCCTCTCAACGTTCGATACAGTCTCTTGCAACAGTTTTGAAGCGGTTAAAGCTGGAAGAACTTCGAGAAAAAATCTTAACCGAACTTTCTGGAGGTCAGCTTCAAAGAGTGTTTCTCGCACGAGCTTTAGCTCGTGGGGGGGATGTGGTGCTGCTCGATGAGCCAACGAACCATGTAGATGCTCCATCTGAAAAGGTCATCGCTGATGTGATTCAGGATCTTCGTAAAGAGAATAGGATTATCCTGCTTTCTACGCATAGTATTGAGTTTGCCTCACGAGTTTGTTCAAAACTATTGCTGCTCAGGAATAACGTTGTCGCCTTCGGAACTGTGGAAAAAGTATGCACTCCCGAACTACTCGCTGAAACTTTTGGCACCGAGGTGGTCTTCAATCTTGCAAAAGGTGGATACGTAATTACTGAAGAGCATCATGATTGTTGAATGGTTACTTGAACCGCTTCGTTTTCAATTCGTTCAGTATGGATTGCTGGAGATGGTAATCTTATCAGTGCTCACTGCGGTGGTCGGATCATTGATAGTTGTACGCAATCTTGCGTTTGTCACAGAAGCTATCGCACATGGAGTTTTTCCAGGTATTGTAGTGGCAATTTTATTACAGTTTAACTTTCTGATCGGAGCTATTGTATCAGCCCTGCTTACGGTAATGGGTATCTCTGTCACTTCATCAAACAGAAAGGTATCTGAGAATACAGCAATAGGAATTCTCTTCTCAACAGCTCTCGCTATTGGAGTAGTACTTATCAGTACTACAAGAAACTTCAAGACAAGTTTATCCGATGTACTCATAGGTGATGTTCTTGGGGTTGGAGTATTTGACATCATTACTTCAGTATCAGTATTGGCTGGAGTGTTGATATTCGTTATTGTCTGGTACCGGCATATAGTATTGACCTCGTTCGACCCGCAATTTGCTAAAGCTATCGGAATAAATGTGAAGCTTATTAATTTTGTACTCTATCTAAGCATTGCTGCGACTGTTGTTGTTTCAGTGCAGGCGGTGGGTAATCTTTTGATCGTAGCGATGGCTACGATCCCTGCAGCCTCAGCCCGCCTCACTTCCCGTAGAATACCGGAGATAATGTTGAAAGCGATCCAATATTCTCTGGTCATCTCTGTACTTGGAATGTACCTCACGTTTTATCTTAATCTTGCAACTGGAGCAACGATTGTATTATTACAATCACTATGGTTTTATCTGGTGTACGGGTATACCTCTCTGTTGAAAAAGTAAGCCTGCCGACATGTAGTGTCCTGGCTGTATCTACTCCATTTACAGTATCGCTAAACTCCTGTGGTTCAGCAAGGTACACATATAAATCTGAACCGTTCCAAAAAGAAAATGTCGGTTCAAACTTGATAAAGTACCGTTCGCCTTGTTGGATGAGAGACACATCACTACTCTCAAAGTGGATTGCATCGATTCTGTTAGACGTTCCCGTAGAGAGTGTCATGATCGTGTTGGTTGCGTTTGTAGGAATAGCTGCTTTGCCTTCACTACCGGCTTCCTCTTCAGCTGTGTCATAAGTGGATTCATTCAAGTCGTCAAGGGTTATGCTCTCTTGATTAATTTCTGATTCCTGTGACTGGTCACGACGTGACACCAGAATAATCCATGTACCTACACCACCAGTAATGAGAACTAAGACAATGATACAATGGTGATTATTCGTTTTTTTGTGTCCATACAGTAAGTAAGTCAGAATAAGATACACGAGTCTAGAGTATCAATACTGCGAAAACAACTATAATTATCATACCCACATTAAGGCCGTAGTGGGAACCGGTGTGCCTTCTTACACCTTTCTTTACAATAAATACCACATCTACAGTAAGTACAGTAATTAAACCAAGTACAAAAACGATGTCAAAAATACTTCGTATATTCCAGCTTGAGGCGCCTTTTATATGCTGTTCAAGGTTTATTGAACCAGCATTTTCCGTTGTTCCAAGAATTGAGAAGTCAGCTGATCCTAATAATGATGCAATACTATATGTTTCCATCGAAGAATTACCCGCAGCATCATAGTATTCCAGGGTAAAGATGTCGTCCTTGAGCTCGTCTTTATTAAATTTTGCAGAAAAAATGTTGTCTTCTACACGCAGTTCCTGCTGGAAGGCTCCCTGGCTAAGGACAACTTTCCTGAGCTCTTCTGTGGAGGAACTCAACACTTCCCAGTGAGAAATATGCGGCCTTACGCCTACAAATATTTTATCGGTATCAGGCGGTTTTTTATCTATAGTTACTGTTATAGTCTTAGATGGTTCGCTGTCTGTACCTGTTGTCTCGTCCAGGCTTTTGACAATGAGTTCATTTCTATCGTTAAAAAGCATTGCGTTTACGGTAAATGCAGCGCCTTCCTTAGGTAGAACTGCTATGACCTGCCCATTTGAATACACTTTTATGGTATTTCCATGATCGGCTGTACCACGTACCTCTACTGAATTTTCGGGGAAGTGCTGGCCGTCTAACGGCTGGGAAATAATTGGAGCGTTATTATCCGGCGTAGCACCGGCGTACTGAAGTCTTTGGACAGAAGAGGCGAACATTTGAACTATCAAGGTTGTTTCTTTCCCCAGCAGAGACCCATTAAGTATAGCTACCCCTATTTCTGTAAAATGAGGATTAAGTATATTTTCGCGGTGGGTGGGGCTGTTCATCCAGGCGCGATGTACATTTAAACTTTCAGAAAAATCCTTCGCCAGGTTCTCACCCGCGTAGACATACTCATAGCCTGCTGCTTTTATAAATTGCCAGGGAGTTTCTCCATTTGGACCGAAGTGACTCCAGTATTGTTCATTCAGCATGTTCTCTCCCTTGGCGAGAGCCGCGCTAACTAATTGAGGATTATTTTTTACTTCTCTTGCACCTGCCTCTTTACGTTCCTCATTCACAAGATCAATTATTTCCTGGACTTGAAGGTCTGAAGCGGCAACCTTCGTATCATGGATACCAAGTATTGGAAATAAAAGATAATGAGCAAGCATGAAAACTAATGCGTATAGTAACAGGGCATGGTGCCTCGTTGCATGAGGATGATACTCATTTACTTCATGTGGAATGAACAGTTTTCTGACATGGCGTTTCATTGTAAGAAAGTATTTATATCAGGTGCTTTTTGGTGGCCGGGAGGCACTGGACGGATCAGGTGGAGGTGCTCCTGGAGGGAGATCTGTGTCCTGTTGTTTGTTATAATCCTGAATGTCCGTTTCTGTAATGCCATATTTTTGTTTGAGATCACTAATATACGCGTCATCAGTCGATGAGGTTGTGGTTGTTGTTTGAGTTTGACCCTGGTTATCCCGGGTAACTGTCGTAGTAGTTTGTGTAACATCCTGAGTATTTTCTGGTGGTGGTGTTTGTTGACCTGGAGATGCCTGGGAGTTGTCCTGCATATCCTGATTATCAGAAGTAACGGTTGTTGTTGTTACTTGCTGGGTATCTGTAGCAGCATTCTGCTGAGGAACTGGAGTAACAGTCTGGGCTGGAGTTGTGTAATATTCAGTAAATTCTGACTCCAGATTTCCCTGTCGCTCATCCCGGATTGTACGAAGAAGTTTAAGCACAAAATATACCAGAGCTCCAAGAAGCAGGAATACGAGAAGAATGAGTAGGAGGGAGCCAGCCCAACGGGGGAGACCGAAGAGTGTGCTGTCTGTTTCCGGTTCAACATCAGTCTCCTGTGGCTGTGCAGTTACAGGAAGTAAGAAAGTCCAGCGTTTGGAAGTCTGTCCACCATCAGTTGTCGTTAACTGTACCTCCACCTGCGCGCGTTTATTAGGGAGTGGTTCTACAGGATCGTAGAAAATACTGTTTTGAGTGACCTGGTATTCTACTTCTTCCCCATTAATCTTCATAAAGGTTTGTTCGCGATCCAGCTCAGCGTCAGGCTTGAATTCTACAATTATTGTCGGGGTGCGGGTATCGACATTGTCATTATCAGCTGGTTGGTTTTTTACAATAGTAATATCAGTTCCATCGACCGCTTCCGCTTCCTGTACCTCAAATTCTTCAGAGATTTTTCCAAATGGTTCTTCCCGGCCGGAAATATCTGCCTCTACCTTAAGGACATACTTGCCTGGAGTGAGATCAGAAATATTCCATTCATATGAAGTTGCATCAGAAGGCAGCGCTTCAATCAGCTTAAAATTTTCATTATCATCACTATAAAATACCCGTATTTCTTCAATATCCTGGCCATTACTGATTTCCCACTGCAGATTCGCGGTATCTCCTTCGAAGACAGTACTATCACCTGGTTGAATAAAGTTTATGCTTGGTAAGGTTGGTTCGGGTTCTTCTGTAGGGGGGGGAGTTGTAGTCGGTTGCTGTGTCGGAGGGTTTTCTCCCTGGTTTAAAACATTGATTGATATTGGATGTACAATGTTATGCCCTTTCTGATCTGTAACGAGAAGGAGTATCCCCCAGAACCCAGCATCAGTGCTTGAAGGCGTACCGGTAAAAGAATTTCCGTTCTGTTGGATCCAGGATGGAGTAGTGTTGAGAACGATATATTTAAGTTCGTCACTGTCAGGATCAGTAGCTTTTACAGTGTAAGAGTACTCTTCTCCGACATATACATAATTCGGAGGTGTAGAGTTAATTACTGGCTTTGCATTTGCCGGATCGATATCAGGGTTGCCCCCAAATGCTCCTACATCCATGCGTGTGCCATCTGAATCAGACTTGGATGTGTCTCCTTTATCAATTAACGGTGAAGTAGGGGAAAGATGATAATCATCTGATCCTTCAAACTCAGAATCTATCGATATATTTCCGTTTTCATCTTCCAGTTCAGCGGGGATAAAGTTTTTATTATTGTTACCGTATGAGTTTGAAAATCTGACTGCAGAGTTTTCACTTGTTAAAGAGATCCCGTCATTCCTGGAGTTCTGGACAATAGAACTTGTAACATTGGTGAGCGATGCGCTGTCATTTTCTACAATTCCATAGCTGTTTCCTGCAATAGTCACATTTGTTATCTCATGGCGGTTGCCACCTTCGAGGAGTATGCCTTCTGTGGAGTTATTCGCAATTATTGAGTTTTCAACTACGAGATTAGCCTCATTCGAAGGATCTTCTAACTTAATACCTGTTCCCGAAGTATTCGATATCACTGAATTTCTGATAAAGGCATCAGCCGAGGTTGTAATTCCACTACCGCTTGTATCGATTAGTGTCTTGTATATTGTTAGTTTCGAGTCTGATTTGATTGCAGTACCTGAATGATTCTCAAGAACTGTTTCACGGAAGGAAACTTCCTTTGATCCTCCATTTTCAATTATAACCCCTTCCTGGTCAGAACCCGCAATACTAATGTTTTCAAATCCGACGCTTGCATTTTCAATACGAAACGCGTGATCAGTTTCTCCTCCTGAAATTGTCACATAATCCGCCCCCGCACCGAGTATCCGAATAGTTTTATTCTTTATGACAAATCCTTCTGGATTAGAAGTAGAGTATGTTCCTACACGTAAAAAAATTGCATCGGAGTCTGAAGCGCTATTTATTGCATCCTGAAGATCCTCTCCGTTAGAAAGAAAAATAATCTCTCCTGCTGCCTGGTCTCTGGTGTCAAAGTTGAAATACTTTCCTGAAATACC
Source organism: Candidatus Dojkabacteria bacterium (assembly GCA_048615375.1). Lineage (GTDB taxonomy): Bacteria > Patescibacteriota > Dojkabacteria > JAOAGR01 > JAOAGR01 > JBMCLJ01. The sequence goes on from JBMCLJ010000015.1 coordinate 16,707, forward strand.
AAAATACATGGCTAACGCGAATAGGCCGAACATGAGGACTATGCCTGCAACGGCTTCCATTTCACGTTTTAAAGACGTGTTTCCGAACTCTTTTCTCCTATTCACGCTTCACTATAAAACAAAATGCCGTGGATGACTAGTTTTTGCGTTAATGCTTAAAATATTTTATCATCCAGGCAATTCCTGATTATATGGAGTTATTATATAAACAACATAAATTATTGTACGTGGTATGAGGAACCTTGTGAAAGGTTCTTTTTTATTGCTTACGCACTACAAAACTATGGCTATGATAACAATTAAACTAGGTGGATCAGTACTCCAGGAGACTATTGACGCCATGAACCCTCACATTTTTAGTTTTATTCAAAAGCTTGAAGAACTTGATGATTCATTTGTAATTACTGTGGGAGGGGGAAAAATCAGCCGATTGCTGATAAACCCGGTCAAGGAAGCTGGAGGTGACTCTGAAGACATGCATAAAATTGGTATCCGCGCCGTGCTTCTCCAGGCAGAGTATGTGCGCGCATTGCTGCCCAGAGATCGTACATTCCCGTATATTATTGAAAGTGAGCGAATGATGGAGGAGGCAAAGTCTGTCCAGGGACAGTACAAGTACTTCGTAAGTGGTTCATGGTTTGTTGGTTCATCATCAGATTTCGCTGGTGTTACGACAGCTGCATTGTTCGGGACTGATAAACTGCTCCGGATATCGAATATTGACTCTGTGTATGATAAAGATCCTCGTACGCACCATGACGCTCAGAAGCTTGACAGGATAACCTGGGATGAGTATCTGAATATTATTGGCAACCCATCCCAGCACGAACCCGGAGGCTCCTACCCTATAGACCCTTTGTCGGCACGTTTTGCCCGGGAAAAAGAAATTACCATCTATTTTACAGATTTAAGTTCATTCCTCGTTTGTCGGGAAATAAATTTCAATAATTTCCATGGAACGATAATCAGATGACAGCCAGGCAAGGCTTTGAAGATTGGTTCGATGAATTATCTGTAAATACAATTCAGGTTGTTATGCTCGATGTACGCTTATTGGAGAACATCTATAGCGACCGCAATAATGCCAATAGAAAGCATTACTCCAATAGAAAGCAATGAGTATAAAACCTTCGTTTTAATCTCTTTCGGGGTCATATCAGGGAATAGTACCATGGGGCTCGCATAGAGGCAAGCGTTAATTATCTACGTTGGAATAATGATTATTGATTGCAAAGTCACATCAAGTATAAGTTATTATAGAGCTTCAACATCATGCGGGATCAGAAGCTCTAATCGTTGTAAGTTGTCAGATTGCCGCCTTTTCTGCAGCAGCTTTTTTAGTTTTATCGATTATCTCTTTGGTGAGTTTGGCATCCTCCTTTAACGTTAGTTTGGCTGCATCTTTGCCATTACCGAGTTGAGTCTCGCCATATTTATACCATCCAGCTGATTTCTGGATAATGCCATGATCTACCGCGGCCGAAAGCAGGGAAGAGTACTTGTCAATGCCCATTGGATAGATGATATCGAATTCAGTGTCCTGGAAGGGTGGCGCAACTTTGTTTTTTACTACTTTTACCTTTGCAACATTTCCAGCTACTTTACCTTCTTTATTAGTTAGCTTCTCACCTTTCCTGATTTCCATTCGGATTGAGGAGTAAAATTTCAGTGCATTGCCTCCAGTTGTGGTCTCTGGATTACCAAACATTACTCCGATTTTCATCCTTACCTGGTTTAAAAATATAATTGTCGTTCCGGCACGCGCTGCTACAGCAGTAAGTTTCCGTAGAGCTTGCGACATAAGTCTCGCCTGTACTCCGACCTGTGCGTCTCCCATTTCTCCTTCAATTTCTGATTTTGGAGTAAGTGCAGCAACAGAGTCGATGACAATTATGGAAAAAGCCCCTGAACGTACTAGTGTTTCGGTTATTTCCAAAGCCTGCTCACCGTAGTCTGGCTGGGAAATATAGAGATTTTCAACATCTACACCGATTGATTTTGCATATGTCGGGTCGAGAGCGTGCTCGGCGTCAATGTAGGCTGCATTTCCCCCCAGTTTCTGGGCTTCGGCAACAATGTGGAGAGCTAGCGTGGTTTTCCCGGAAGACTCGAGCCCATACACTTCGATTATTCTTCCTTTGGGCACGCCTCCTATCCCCAGAGCAATGTCAAGTGATAAGGCTCCTGTTGGGATCACGTCCATTTTTTCCTGTGGCCTTTCACTCATTTTCATGAGTGCTCCCTTTCCGAATTGTTTCTCTATCTGTGAAACTGCCGCGTTAAGCGCTTGTTGTTTTGCGTCAGTTTGAGTGCTTGTTTGTTTTGTTTCTTTATTATTCGCCATTATTATTCACAGTATACTATAAATACAATAAACACGTTTTTATATCACAAACCTATATTCAGTATCATAGCAGTTTGGGTATAATTGTAAAGCGTGTGCTACTATGTTTACAATTCTCTATGCGACCGGCAGCAATAATCATTCTGGGTCCAACCAGCTCAGGCAAAACAGTACTTGCACAGACTATCGCGGTCAGTGTAAATGCTCCTATAATTAATTCTGACGCGATTCAGGTATATAAAAATCTGGATTACCTTTCGAATAAACCATCGATTGCTTCGGTGCATCAGAATGAGAGCGGTGAAACGATTACTCTTACAAGTCCGGAAAGAGTTCTGGATACTCAGGCGTATGCTAATGTCGAGTTTATAGTCTATCGTGTCCGAAACAAGACAGTAGTTCTTAATCAGACCTTCTCCAGACAGGAGTTTTTTTTATGGCTTGAGCGTAACTCGATGTTCAGGAATCGAGTTATAGAATCAGATGTAGAAGTAGAAAACTATCTGTTTGGTATCCAGACGCCTGGGACGAATTATTCCGTCGCGAACTTTGTTTCTGATGCGCGGAAGATAGTGCGCGGGTACGGCAAAGATCCTTATATAATGACTGGAGGGACGGTTTTTTATGCATACCACTACACGTTTGGCACGCAATTTACCCAAAAAATTACTCCTGACCACATTGCAAGTCCTGAATCACCTATTACTTGTACGAAAAGTAACTTCGCTACGTGCTCGAAAGAGAAGCTGATAGAGTTTTTGTCAGAGCATGATCCAGAAATTCTGAAAATAATTGATATCCATAATAAAGCAAGACTGCTTCGAGCAGTACAATTCTTGCACGAGACAGGACGTAAATTCTCGGAACAATATTATAAACAAGGTCAGCTTCTCGATGATTTTTTACTGATAGTACTACAACCGAAAAACAGGGGAGACTTTGTATGCAAGCTGGATGAAGTTGTCGCTGACAGAGTTATCTCAAAAGAGGCGATGGGGGAGATTGAAAATATAATTGCCATATACGGCGACCAGATTAAACCATGGTTACGCGGGATTTCATACGAGTACAGATACTCCCTGGAGATGTATGAGAAGTACTGGTCACACGGGGTAAAACTGCATGCTTCATTACCTGAGGTAGTTGCGCTGCAGGCGAAGGAGCGGCAATATACTAAGCGGCAGATGGCGTTTATTCGTAAGTTCACCCGGGACTTGCAGGAACGCTTGCTGTAGCTTCACGAAGAATTCCACTTCCAATTATCTCGTCACCTTTATAAATACATCCGAACTGTCCTGGACTTGCCGCACGAACGGGTGTATGAAAATGTATACGAAGGCAGGGAGTTTGATGATGTGTTATCCGCTCTATTGTTGCTGGAACAGGTTTCTGTCTGTACCGAATGGAAACCTCTGCAGAAAATGAAGAAGTGTGCTGATATGACGCATTAATATATGCAGGTTCTTCAAGTAATACCGATGTGCTGAATAATGCCGGGTGATCTGAACCCCGGACAACAATAATCGAGTTGTTTTCTATATTTTTATGTACTACAAACCAGGGGCCTCCACTGAGTCGGAGTCCTTCCCGTTGTCCAATTGTGTAAAACCAGAGACCCTGGTGTTGCCCTAAGATTGCTCCAGTATCATGATCAATTATATCACCTGGCTTTGCGCCAAGTTCAGAGCGAATGAACTCTGCAACGTTAATTTTACCTACGAAGCAGATTCCCTGACTGTCTTTTTTTTCAGCTACAGGTAGTTGAAGCTTATGAGCGATCTGGCGAACTTGAGGCTTTGTTAATTCTCCAAGCGGGAAGCGGGATCTGGCCAGTTCTTCCTGTGTCAATCTGCATAGAAAGTACGATTGGTCTTTACTTCTATCCTTGCCTTTCAGAAGGTGAAAAGAGTCTTCATGTGAGGCTCTGGTTGCGGAGATTCCAGCGTAATGTCCTGTTGCGATTGCGTCAGCGTGTAGTTCCTGCAAGCATTTTTTAAGAAATAGGTTGAATTTGATCTCACTGTTACAAAGTACATCCGGGTTGGGGGTTCTGCCTCGTGCGTATTCGTCAAAAAAATATTGAATTACCTTTTCCCGATACTCGCGCTCGAAGTTATAGGAACAGAATTCAATACCAAGAGACTCTGCTACGGAAATGGCGTCA
>JBMCLJ010000016.1:0-19620 GCA_048615375.1 Candidatus Dojkabacteria bacterium
CTAACTCAGTGTAAAATGACGCTCTAACAGCCTCCTCTGGGTTCTTAAAACTCGTGGAATGCTCTCGTGAGCAATGATAAGTAATTCTGCTTTTATCTTCATTTAGAGAAAGAATTTTTGCATCTTGTCCACGTTGTACATTTTTCAAAAAAACTGATTCTGAGTGATTGTTGTTTTCTTCCATATTTTATAGTTATAGTTATATTTATTTTAATTCAATTTTACTGGCAATGTGACTTGGTAAATAAGGTAAATGCCATTTAGCATTATAAGTTCTCTCGAATGCGTTTATATAACCTGAGAAACCTCCATCAGTTTCTCTCTTTAAAAATATACACGCCGATTGCAAATCAGGGGATTCTTGCAAAGCCATACCTTCGGCGAAACTATCTGGAATGAAATCTGTAGTCAATTTATATTTTGTGACATTGCCCCCCTCTAAACTCTCAAATTCTGGAATATCTGGAACCAATAGTATTCCTTGCCCTGACTCAGCTATATCTTGCCATTCAGTTAGTCTTTGAGCTGCCTTTACTGTATCAATATGACCAAAACCATAATTCCCTTCACTATCTAAGCTCAAATAGACAACACAGCCATGTAGCCCATTGGTATAAAAGACATTTGCGCCCTCCTTGATTTTTCCAGTCTGTTCCTCGTTCATTGATACCTGAACTAGGTTACCCGAGTTCTTTGCACTTTCTCTCCAAGCCTGTATTTGTCCAATAGGCTGTTTATCTTGGGTTAAGCCTACATCTGGAATAATAAACCTTGTAAGTGGGCTACTAAAATCAATTTTCGAAATTAGTTTCTGATAATCTGGCGATTTATCTGGTTTTTCGATATTCATTTTTGATTTTCTAAAAAATTATCTAATTGTGACTGTTTGATTCTGTATTGTTTTCCTGCTTTTACCGATTTTAACTTCCCATCTTTTACCCAACGATAAACTGTAAGGTAAGCAACTTTCAGTGTTTCAGCCACTTCTTTGATTGTGTAGTATTGTTCTTCTTTACTCATTATTTTTGTTTATGTTTAGTTATCAATATATTACAATATTAAAGTTATAGTGAAAAGTCCCTTGTATGTTTCAAATTTTTAATAAACAACTTAGTAGTATAGATACATCCAAAACTTTTTTGAGGTGTATTAAGTCCCTCAGAAAACTAAACATACCCGTACCGATAACAGAAAGTTATGAGGAAACTTTGAAAAACAAAGGACAACACCCAAAGAAAACTTGGTACACATCACAAGGTGAACATTGGCAAGGCTGGTTAGGTGAATACAATGGTGGTGGATTCTATGGACGTAAAAATCACAAAAGAAGTGCTGAATTTGTCTACAATCACATTATGTGTCCACCAATGTTAATTTGGCTTGCTGAATCGGCTGGTGTTGAAGAAAGTAAAATCAAAAAAGCAGTAGAAGAATCATTACAAAGTGATAAATACCAACAACAATGTAAAAAGGTTCGTAAAGTTATTACTTGGAATGAGATTGAGAAGGCTATTTTGAGCAAAATTGCTAAATAGTTTTTGGTGAAAGTCCAAGATAGTGAGCCATAAGGGCTGTTCTAATCTCTTTCCATAACCGACCCGAGGAGTGTCATATTTTAAACCTGGTCGTATCCAAGGTCCTGAAGATCATGGTATTACTAGTGGATTTATAGCGAATGGAACTAATCCCTCATTGTTAGTCATGCATACAACTTCCAGAGATCCTTCGTTTGCCCGGTGTTTAAGCTTAACAGGTAATTACTTTTCAAGAGAGCCTCATCTTTATTCTTTAACAGGAATACAGGCACATTTATTTGGTAATTCTTCACAAGATTCGGAGGATAGATTTGAAGATGAGTATGGATTTCCGTCATTAGTTGTTTGCGCTTTACCCAATCTATCCAGATGGTCTGTAATTCACCATCCTATTCCTTCCGTACCTTTAGAATAGCACCCTATCTACAAAAACTTATATCTATGGTATATTCCAATCGAGTTAGTGAGTAATTATTTGTTTAATTCTGTCCCCGTTTTATAGAAAAATTTATGGCTGTATCAAAATGCTTGTTTGAATATCCTTCTCCGAATGCCGAATACGTCCTCTGGAATGACCCAAAAGGCCAATGTGTCTGGAATGGCCCACAAGGCCAATGTGTCACTGTTTTTTCCCAAGGGCTAGGAAGTCTTTCCAGCATCGCAGTAGGTCTAGTCCACCCTGCAGGTCATTTTTCAACAGGAACTCGATTGAAAGTATGTATTACAGCAGATACATTAACCAATAGTTATAGTCTTTATGCACAACGAATTGCTACGGTAAGTCTCGTTGAAAGTGGAAGACTTATTTCTGGAAATCCATCTACAGTACAAAATCTCATTACTAACCTCCCTATACGTGCTCAGGCAGGAATAGATATCGTACTGGGCACTGTTCGTGACCAAGTGATAAGGGGTAGAAATTGGAGGCCTTTAGGTGCATTCATTCATGATAAAGATCCATGCTTAAAACCGTTTATAGGGTATTGGGATAATGAATCAATTTACCACTCTTTAATAGGGGATATGCATCCCATGTCTATTCACAGGTCTCCCCAGATGAATGCAATGCAAAATTTTACTGGTACACAGGTTACTTCCAGTGACCTGGTACAAGCGGATGGATACTTTTTTCTACAAGGCAGGATTAATCCTGGTGTCTCACTGGTCCTTGGAGTGAATAACAGGGGCAGTAATGAATCGGATCCCTTACTGCCGATTTCAGAACAGATGATCGCTGCCGTTGTAACATTTCCTCAGTAGCTACTAAATATGGGTTAAAATCTCCCCCGCCTCTTCCGCTATCCAGGTTGGTTTGGCGGCTTTGAGGGCTTCCTGGGTGTTGACGCCCCAGGTGACGGCGATGACGTGGATGTGATTGTGATGAGCGGCGTGAATGTCTTTGAGCTCATGGCCTATGTAGATGGTACTTTCGTGTTGTAAGTTATGCTTCTTGAGTGTTTTGCGCATGGCACGGGTTTTACTGATCATCCCCGCGTCAGTCGCGAAAAAGTCAAAGTACTCAGTAATCCTGTACTTATCACAAAAATACATAATATTTCCCTTTGAATTCGAAGAAAGAATGCCCAGCTGGTATCCCTTCCCGTGGAGCTCCCGTATTATCTCCAACATGCCATCACATGGTTCAATAGTATCCATATGCCTGGAAAACTCCAACTTTACCCTTTTAATAAACCCAATCAATCGCAATTTGGAAATACCATAGATCTTTATCAATTCACGAGCAGTCTTACCCCGATACTCCTTCACCTGCTCAGGAGTAGCTTTGTGATAATTAAACTCATCCGATAAATCATTGATAATCTGAATAAATGTATCGACCGTGTCCGCGAGTGTTCCGTCAAAGTCAAATACTATAGTCTTGTACGCCATAGGGGATTATATACTTCATCGCCCGGAAAATCACGTTTAGCGATTGCTTATGCATGAAGCTGCCTTACTATTTTATACTTCGCGGCAAGAATTCTCCTGACACTCTCATCAATTTTTTCCTCTGGAATAGAGCCGTTCCTGACCTGAGAAATTACAAAAGCACGAAGCTTTTCCGGGCCGGCAGGTGGGGTAGAGGCGTAAAGTATCATATCGTTGCCTGCAAGAAAAGCCTGCTTTAAACTCTCATATGGATTATATCCGGCAGTATCAAGCATCCGCATATCATCAGTGATTACAATTCCTTCAAACCCCAGTTCCCGGAGGTTTTTAACATGCACTTTCGACAGGCTGGATACCGTTTTGTCAAACTCCGTGTACAATAAATGCCCCATCATGACAAAATCAACCCCTTCAGCTATAGCATCTTTAAATGGTAGCGCGTCTGTCTTCAGCCATGTCGCGCGTGAAACTTTAATCGTTGGTGTTACTTTGTGAGAATCAGTAGAAGTCCTGCCGTGACCCGGAAAATGCTTGATTGTAGAAAGTGTTTTTTTCGTGCACCTTACTGCACTGCTCGATTTCTTTGCAACCTCTGGTGCTGTGCTGCCAAAAGACCTGTGCGCGATAAAGCTCGAATCCTTCCAGGCAATATCTCCCATCACCCCAAAATTAAGATTTACGCCGTTTCTGGTCAATAACTCGCTGGTGCGCGCATAATGATTGCATATACGCTCTGTACTCTCGTTCCTCATCGCGTACGGTCCCGGGTTGGTATCGCCTGGAATACGTCGTACTGGACCTCCTTCCTGATCAATCGAGATGAAGTAGGGGAGGGGGCTAGAATACGTTTGGATATCTTGAGAGAAAGTTGCCAATTGCGAAGACACATTAGGTTGCATGTACATAAGTCCTCCTGGCTTCATGGTTTTCAGAAACGTGCCGAACTCCTTACTCATATCTGTTCCTTGAGCCGGCCAGATAAACATCTGACTTACTTTTTCCTCTAAAGTCATATCTCTGAGATGTTTCGTAATGTAGAGTTCCCGTTCGTTTTCTTCATAAGTGGTCATTGATTCATGGGTATTATATAAAGTCAGATTCAGGGTGAGCTCAGCTTCTTGTGACGCGAGGGTTTCTAAAGAACGCGTTTCTACTATGGTTGCTATTGTGTGAAGCGATCCGGTTACTATCAGCCAGACAAGTCCAAAAAGCAGGGTTCGTTGTATAATTTTTTTCTTATTCACGAAATTTACCAGTAAAGTCAACATTAATACAGTTTAGTGCGCCATTGTATACAAACCAGGTAAATTAACCCACCATCTCGACGATAGCGCGTATTGATGCCATAAATTCTTTATTTTCCTGGAAGTTGCCTCGGGGAATATGTTTGTCAGATTTAAAGGTTTTAAATTCTGCTTCGGGGAAAAGCTTCTTGAATCCTTGTACTGAAGCGTGTATATCAAGATACTGATCCTTTTCCGGATACACGAATACAACGTTTTTATGATTATATGCCTGCTTGCGTGTGGTGAGGTCGGTTTTCAGAAAATCTGCAAGTGATTTCCCCCAGTGCTGAAGAGTCATAAGTCGCCATTGTTCCATTTCGTAGAGAGCGATTTTTTTATCTCTGAGCGAGCCTTTGTCGGCTAATTTCGCAAATCGTAAAAACCATGTATCACTGTTAATAATTAACTGAGTAAATTTGCAGACTGCCCCTCCTTTTGCAGTTGCTTTGACAATCCAGTATACAAAAAACTTGTATGGCTTGCTCATAGAGAGAAATCTGTACGAAAAAATCGGAGCAACCAGACCGATCTTGTAAAACTGATGTTTTGGGTGGTTGCTTAAATACTTAATAATCACATTCGCGCCATGTGATGTGCCAACCAGCGCTGTGCGATCGTAAGGCAGTTTGAGTTGATGTAGCAGCTCAGCAACCAGCTCAGCACAGTACTCAATATAATCCTGAGAGCTGTCACATGCTATTGACTTACCAAAACCAGGCTGATCCAGAGTTATAACATTGTATTTTTCTTCAAGTATGGTTATCAGTGGCAGCATCCTGTTTGTATCGGCTCGTAATCCATGAAGCAAAACGAGAAATGGCCGCTCTTCCTGGTACGAAAAGAATCTTGTGTAGATACTGATATTAAGTAGATGAAGAAATTCCTCACTGTTTGGTTTGAAGTATGCCATACTCGGCAAGATTATACTTTTTTTTACAGCACTATGAAATTATGCTACGAATGCAGCATCAGGTAGGGCTTTTTGATATAGAGATAGGCATTAAGTAACTTGCCGGATGTTCGTATCACATGAGTGTGGTGGTGACCTACGCTTCGTGTGGTAACATTTGCTCCTCGTGTATATATACTGAATCCTTTTTCTTCGTATTCTGTGACAAGCTTCATGTGCTCTTTCTTCTCTTCTTCTGTGAATTCAGAAAAAGAACATACATGTCGCTTGGGAACAATCATATACTGCTCTTCAACATGGGAGTCATCCCACACATCATACTTAAACCAGTTAACAATGATATTGAAGTGGGTATGCGCTTTAAGCACCTGCTCACTTGTAGGATTGCAAAACGGGCAAAATTCCCGGGTATTGGATGAGCGATATGCTCTGTATTGTAACAGGGTTTTACGATTACGAAACATCGATATATAGGTAGTATATCAGAACAATCTATTGATTTTCAAGTGATTGCACTGACGGATACTATACTATTTTACTGTTTGGTAAAAGAGGAGGTCGTGCGAATTTATTAGGCTTTTGTTAGCGATAGTGTGTAAATATCCTACAAATATATTGTATTGGTAGTATATTTGTATTGAGTTGCTTTCCGTCGCTTTTAATTATTTACGGCAATTGCTATAGTCCAGAGAACTGGTTAGCAGACGTGCCATTGAATAATTACAGGTGCGTGGGTTATAATATATACTGATGACATACCTTCTGTTTATAATTGGATTTGTAATACTCATTAAAGGTGCTGACCTGATGGTTTCTGGAGCTTCTTCTATTGCGAAGAAGTTTAATATATCTGATTTAATTATTGGTTTGACAATTGTGGCCTTTGGCACATCAGCTCCCGAGCTGGTAGTCAATGTAATTTCCGGTGTGGAAGGAAGTTCGGGACTTGCGGTAGGAAATGTAATCGGTAGTAATATTTCTAATATATTCCTTATACTGGGTATTTCAGCGATGATATACCCTCTTAAAGTTCATAAAAACACTGTGTGGAAAGAGATACCTTTTGCTTTGCTTGGAGTATTTGTGCTTGGTGTTATCGCGAATGATATATTTTTTGATGGGGCTGATTTCAATGTTATATCAAGAAGTGAAGGTATAGGGTTATTATTATTTTTTGCGATTTTCGTGTATTACACCTTTAGCGTGATTAAATCGACCTCTAACAAGTCTGTAGAGACTGAAGAGATCAACCCAATGCCTTTATATAAATCTATACTGTATGTTGGTATAGGATTGGCCGGGCTGGCGTTTGGGGGTAACTGGATAGTGAATGGTGCTGTAGAAATTGCTTCGAATCTCGGTATGGATGAGACACTTATTGGGTTAACTATATTAGCAGTGGGTACGTCGCTTCCAGAACTCGCGACATCCGCTGTCGCGGCGTGGAAAAAGCAGACAGATATTGCTGTCGGTAATATTATTGGTTCGAATATCTTTAATATCTTCTGGATTTTGGGCGTGAGTGCCATGATTAACCCGCTGGCGTTTGACGCAAAAAGTAATGTTGATATCCTGGCAAATACCATCGCCACAACCTTGATCTTCATTTTTTGTTTCGTAGGTCGCCGTCATACGCTGCAGCGCTGGCAGGGAGGGATGTTTGTGGCGATGTATGTAGCGTATATTGCAGGAATAGTTGTGTTACGGGGATAAATTAATTGTTTCTCATCTTTTTACACATGTACCCCAGTTTACATGGAGTATATAGAAGGCTGTCCATTGCCCTCAAAAAACAAAAATTATATAGTAGTTGAAACCCATGTCAGCAGAAAAGCATTCCCAAGACAATGAAACAAAAAAAGTAAAAGAGGAAGTACGTGCTTTCGCCCCTGATAAAGAGATCAGTAATTCCAATAAAAAACAACCCCAGACTACGCAACGCCTTCAGGACAAGATAGAGCAGCATAAAAAGCAAAATAGTTGGAAGTGGTCGCCAGTGGATTTTATTAAAAAGTATAAAATGTATTGTATCGCTGCAGGTATTGTCGTGATTCTTTTAAGTAGTATTGCCGCAGTGCTACTTTTTATGAACAATTCCAGCAAAGAAGGAAAAAGTACCAAAGAGATAGTACCATTTCAACTTGGCGATGTTGAAATGGTCGCGCAGCAAAAGGATTCTATTGGAATAGAACCTGCAACGAAATTCACTATCACCACAGAATACGATGTTTCCGCTCAGGATGTGGCTTCAAGCATACAGATGCAACCCGCGACTAGTGAATTCACGGTAAATCAGGTATCCGAAAAGGAGTATGAATTAGCAGTCAATCAAGCACTTGTACATAATACCGTGTACAGTTTTCAGGTAGCAACATTGAGTGAAGAAAACCAGGAAAGGAAAGACATGTCATGGGCTTTTCAAACAAAAAACGATTTTCAGGTAGTACGTACCCTGCCTCGAGATAAAGCAACAGAAGTACCCAGGAATACTGGCATTGAAATAACCTTTACACATGATAATTTTACTGAAGACTACACTAAATATTTTGAAATCAGTCCGAATGTGGAGGGCAGCTATGAAAAACATAAGCGTACCCTGGTTTTTGTTCCAAAATCGCTGAGTGAGAAAACACTGTACACAGTTACCATCAAGAAGGGTTTGCCACTCAACGGAACTGATGAAACCCTTCAGGAAGACAAGGTAATTCGTTTTGAAACAGCCGGGAAGGACGGTGAAGATGATAAACGTGCTCATTTGGAAGCCCAACATCAACTATACGAATCTCCAACTCAGGAGGTACCGGTAATCAGTCTCCTGGGCTATGATGTCCCCACGAAGCAGGTATCGGTAGAGGTGTACGCTGCCGATTCCCGTGACAAATTTATTGAGGCAATGCGCAAACGTGACGAAATTCCCGGGTGGGCGGATAGAAGAGCGTATTTCACCCAAAGTACGGAAGGTATGAAACAAACAGCGACCTTTCAGGCTCCATTACAAAAGTTAAATACCGGATCGACATACTATTTCCGTTTTCCAGATACTCTCCCATCTGGGTCGTACCTGGTGGACATGAAAACCGGCTCACTACATCTCCAAACGTTCCTCCAGGTAACAAATATAGCCAGCTACATGTCAGTTACCGGAAAAAATACCGTGTTCTGGGTGCATAATACACAGGACACGGAGCCAGTTAATGAAGCGACCATTACCCTCTCAGACAACAGCTTGTCACAAAAAACAGATCAGCGTGGTTATGTGATGTTTGCTACACCAGCAAACTGGCGTGATAAGGAAATCGGTTCACAGTACTATATTGTCGAAGCTGGAGATGATAGTGCTGTTGTGCCTTTCTACGCTGAAGGGGGTGGCGATGATCTGGAAGGCATATTTTCGTTTCAGGATGGTTATCGTAATTCCGATAATTTCTGGACATATTTATACAGTGATCGGCCAGTATATCATCCTACTGATAAGCTACAGTACTGGGGTATTGTCAGGGCAAGGGATGACCAGGCGGAACAACGTCCCATGGAGGTACGATTATCGCGACAGAGTAGAATGTCATTTGAGGATGTGCTTGTCGCAACACAAACGGTTTCGCCACAAGAGAAGGGCTCATTTTCTGGTACAATACCTTTACAAAACGCTCATTCAGGATTCTACCGGCTTGATGTATATATAGGTGATGAAGTCGCTACGACAGAACATATTGTAGTTGAGGAATTTACCAAGCCAGCCTATAAGATTGAGATGAACACTGATAAAAAGGCAGTGTTTGCGGGAGAAAAGGTGATATTTTCCGGTAAGGTAAGCTTTTTTGAAGGTTCTCCCGTTCCTGGAATGAAGCTCACCTACGAAGGAAGAACACGGGGTGAAGTAGTGACCGATACCAACGGATTATTCTCGTTTTCCTATGTCCCTTCCAAGGAATCAAACAGCCGATTTCATCGTGTGCATGAGATGACTATACGACCAAAGTTTGAAGGTGAGGCAGATGTATCAGCATCTGCAGGAGTTTCCGTATTTTACTCGGCGGTTGAACTGCAGGTACACCAGGAAACCCTGGAGGAAGGTAAAGGAAAGGTCGAGGTACAGGCGCGTCAAGTCGATCCGTCTAAGCTTGATCAGTCGACCGCGACGGATCAAGGGTATCGCACTGGGTTTGCAAAAAATATAAACATCAGTGGAAGACTTCAAGAACATACCATCATCAAGACTGAGACTGGTCAGTACTACGACTTCGTGTATAAAGAAACGCGTAAAACATATGAATACAAGACCAGAACGAAAACTCTCAGAACCCTAAACGGGACTACCAATCAAGAGGGTGTGGCAAGTTTTGATTTTCCTGTAGAAAAAGATAAGTATTACAGCGTAGATTTCTCTGCCGAAGATGAGAACAATCGCGAGAGTAATGCCTACAGCTATATATACGGAACATACTACGGTTATTCAAATTATGGCATTGATCTGAAGGTAGAAGGCGAACATAATAATGCGTACTCGCTTGGTGAGAAGATTACGATGCAGTTTAAAGATGGAGATATAGTTTTGCAATCAGGAGAGGGCGACTCGTTTATGTTTGTACACTTTCAGAGAGGTATACTTACTGCCGCCATACAGCAGGAACCTACCTATGAGCTGGAATTTAAAGAAGAACATGTGCCGAATGTATATGTGCAGGGCATATATTTCAACGGGAGAACATATATTGATACCTACAAACATCAATTAAAGTATAATCATGAAGAAAAGTCACTTAATGTCACTGTTAGCAGTGATAAAGAAATATACGAACCTGGTTCAGAAGTCAACCTTAATGTACAGACACACAATGCTGCAGGAGAGGGGGTAAAAAGTCATTTCGCTCTTAACCTGGTAGATGAAGCTTTATATCTTGTACGGGGAGAGGAATTACGAACACGATCGTTACTCTATACCGCAGTCAATTCCGGTGAGCTGTCAGCGTACCTTTCGCACCAGTATCCAGAAGGGTTTTATGGACCAGGTGGAGCAGGAGGTGAAGGTGGACGTGATACATTTATGGACACCGCATTCTTTTATGCTGGCGAAACAGGAGAGGATGGTACGGCTCAGGTGACGTTCACACTACCCGATAACCTGACTTCGTGGCGGGTAAATGCGCAGGCGGTCTCTCACGACAAACTCCCTCTAGCTGGCCATTCAACGAGGCGCCTTCGTGTGATCCAGCCATTTTTTGTTCAAATGAACGCGAGTTCTGAGTATCTGCAGGAAGATAAGCCAGTTATCAGCGTGACAGGGTATGGGGATGGCATAGATCAGACAGCGGAGGTGGATTTTACAATTAGTGCAAAAACCCTGGGTATCGAAGATAAAAAACGCCGGGCAAAAGCTTTCAAGCCCGCCACTTTTACCCTTGACAATTTACAACCAGGGCAGCACTCCATGACGATTAGTGCCCAATCAGGTAATGTGTCTGATACGATTACCCAAACCATACTAGTCAGAGAATCGAGGATAGACCAACGTAAAGCTACGTATTTCCCCTGGTCTGAGAAAGATATGATAAACATGGAAAAGAAAAGTGGCAATGTTACCGTCATCTTTTCAAATCACAAAACCGGTACCTACTATACTGCCTTGCATCAACTTCTCTGGAACCACGGAGATAGGGCTGACCATAAGATTGCACGTGCAAAAGGTCTTGCTCTTCAATCACGTTTTAATTCCTCATATAATTCCTCAGAGAATGTGAATGCAGAGGTTTACCAACATGATACAGGCGGGATAAGTTTATTGCCGTACTCAGATCCTGAACTTGAACTTAGTGCAAAGCTTGCGGATGTGGCATCTGAAACATTCGATAGTGCACTTTTGGAACAATATTTTACTGAAATAATAGACAGTGGCACAAACCGTGAGAGAATAGTGATTGCTCTATACGGACTTGCTGCATTGCAGAAACCTGTATTAGTGCCTACGCAACAACTCCTGGAAGAGGACGACCTTACTGTGATAGAAACGTTGTATCTTGCTTTGGCATTAGCAAAACTGGGTGACCAGCAGGGGGCTTTATCGTTATTGCAACAGGTTATGGAATCACATGGGGAATCCAGTGGTAGATATTCACTTGTGAAAACCGGGGAAGACCAGGATGACATACTCAAAGCAACTGCCATGGCAGCGTACGTGGGGGCGGAAACAGGTCACGAAGAGCATTTTAAAATTTTCGGGTATACAATTGAAAATAGAACAGAAGAACTGGTGCTTGCTCTTGAAAAGACAGGATATCTCCTTCAGGTACTCGAAGATTTTACTCCTGGCAGGGTTAAGTTTACCTACACACATGGGGATTCAACAGAAACTATCTCTCTTGAAAACGCGGAAACGTACAGTCTGGATCTCCCGGGAAGTTCTTTGGATTCTTTGGAAGTTTCAACAGAAACTGGGGAAGTTGGTATTACACTGCTTACCAGTGAGCCCTTATCACAGGAAAGTGATAGTTCTCTCTCACTTTCAAGAGAGTACGAAGTCAGTGGAGTAAAGAAAACAACATTCTCCAGGACAGATCTTGTTAAGATAACGTTACAGTACAATATACCCGCACAGGCAGTAGATGGGTGTTACCAGGTTACTGATGTCCTGCCTTCAGGACTTGAAGTGGCCACCAACCTGTATCGTAGAAATATTCAGGATGAAGATGTCACCTATCCTTACGAAGTAGACGGACAACGGGTGAAATTCTGTGTCTACAAGCGCGACAATGCAAAGCCTGTTGTGTACTATGCCCGTGTAACAGGTGAAGGGATATTTACAGCTAAACAAGCTTCAATCTCTTCGCTTCAAAATCCTCAAAGAATTCAGGTTACCAGGGAGCAGGAAGTACTGATCAAATGACACGTTCGTTACCGATTTGTCTAATGAGATTTTGAGTGTACAATAAACGGTTATGAACGAAATGCTTGAATATTCGCAAATCAGTCAGAACTTTCGTCTATTGACTAACTCAACTTCACGCTATGCCGTTACATTTTCTTTGCATATGAGCGCTGCCGGTTCTTACTTTGAGGAGGAAGGAGAGTGGGGAGTTTCTCATCTGTTAGAACACTGCAAAGTGACAAGAACAAAAAAGTATGACGTAGAAGAGTTTAAGCAGTACTTATTTACCAAAGATATTTACATCAACGCGTTTACAAGCAGGCTTGGAATGGAGTTTGTGGTTTCCGGGCACAGAGATGACTTCGAGGAGATGCTTGAATTAATTATGGAGATTGCCTTAGATCCATTTTTTACACAGGAAGTTCTTGAGCAGGAGCAGGAAGTTGTTGCCCGGGAAATCAATCAGTTCACTGGTCAGCCAAACTACCGGCTTAACCGGACGTTAATCAAGCATATGTATACAGAGGACTCGTACTATCAGAATGAGGTTTTAGGTAGCGCTGAGGATGTGAAGAGCGCTACACTCGAGACACTGGAAACATTGCAAAAGAAGATATTTGCCCGATCTCAGTTCCTCCTTGCTATTTCAGGGGGAGGAATTGACCGAAGACTTGTAGAAAAAAAGTACAAGGCACTTAGTAAAGTTTTTCGTTCTGAGCAGTACCTGCCAATTGACTTTCGACCTGCCAATACTCTGAGGGATTTCTCATACGCACCTGTAGTTAGTGAGCTTGCTCACGACCATGCCGTAGTAAAAATTATTCTCCCATGTCGTATTAGCTTGCGCAACAGACCTGTACGTACATACATACGTGAGTTAATGTTTGAGCCGCCGATAGGTTATTTGTATGTCTCTTTGCGGGATCAGAAACGATTGATTTATAGCCTTGACTACTCTTTTGATAAATCAACTTCAACCCTCAATATCGAGGTAAAGTGTTCTATCGAAGATGTAAGTAAAGTAGTTGAGGAAGTTAAGGAGAGTTTTGCGCAATTCGACACAATTTTTACCCCTGACAAACTGGTGCGAATACGCGAGCATATTGTGAAAAGGCAGGAAATACAGCAGGATGAACCTAATCTCGCAGTTGAATTTATGGTTAATATTTTGTATGAATTTGGAGTTATTATGCAGTATGAGGATTATGTACGTAAGCTTGAACAAGTTACTCTGCAGGATATCAGCAAAGAATATCATTACATTAACGGACATATAGATGAGATGAAGGTGGTAGTAGTCAGTAACAAAGAGACGATTACGCAACTTGATTTACTGTGGTTAATTCAGAACAGGTTGTCGTAATGAGATATCTGAAAACGCCCCGGCATGGTTTCCGTAAAACCTAATGAAGATATAGATGCGTCGAGATTCTTCAAGTGTAAATTTTTCTGAAATTGAAGTAGTCGCGAAAGCAGACAAGTCGTTTTCGTCAATCTCGGTATCAAACAGTTTTTTCCCGCGGGAGTCATAAGCCGAAACCCTCAGTAAACTGTTTTTGCTGCTGAATGATTCCAGTTTTCTCACATCAAGTTGAAACGCATAGGTATCAGGAGTGAGTCTATGCTCTGAATATTTAATGTCAACAAGTTGCCCTTGAATTCCATGATCATCCTCTCCTGTTTTAAGAACGAGCCCATTGTTCCACTGCTGCCCTTTCGCTGATAGCAACCTTGTTTTCTGTACTGATTGAGTTTGAGGGGTGAACTTGATTGAATGAATTTTTATAGAAATCAGGTTATGGTTATATATAAGCAAGCCAATTTTACTGTAAGATGTGGCAGGAATGTCAAATGTCAACAAGTTTCGATTGGCTGGGGAAATGTCTTGCGGGAAAATTCGCTTTATGTAGGTATCCTTCTCGTTTCCATCGCTGGAAACAGTAGACATAAGTTCAAGTAGCGGTGAATGGCTGTGATAACTTTCCATAGGGGTAAGTGAAATTTGCAATGTGCACTGAGCGGCGTTAATACAGTGATAATCTGGTTTCGCTGAGATATGAAGTCCAGGTTTATTCTGTGATTTACGGATGGTTACGCTGCCTGTGCTGTCATAGTTCTCACCGCTGGCATGAATTGTTTCTACCAGATCGATTGTTGTTTCCCCAAAGTCTGTGACCTGTTGACCTGTCACAGTCTTCAGATATATGTCCGCTTGATTGTAAGAGATAAGAATAAGCTCCGCGCTGCCTGAGATTGGTGTAACACTATTCAAGCTAAACTTCTGGTACTTGTCAGTGACTAGATCTTTAATACGTATATGCTTGACGGACTGGTTAGTATCACTGTAACGGATAATAAGTGTTGCCAGCTTATCAGTAATTCTTACTTTATCGCTATTAATATTTGAAAGTTTCGCTGTGACATCAAATTTGAATGGTAATCGTTTCCCGGGATGAATATGCCGTGCAATAAAAGTACTTTCGACTACATTTATCGACGTGCCACCCTCGTTTTTCCTCTGATATAACACCATTTCAGAGATTGATTCATCAGTTTTAATCTCTCCATTGAATGAGTATACGTCTTCTGCCTTCAATCTAAGCTCCTTTTCAATTTCAGCGTGCTGCGTAATTATAACTTTATCTATACGAGTGGTGCTGTCTGCTGTCTGGGTCAGTTGAAAGGAAATAACTGCCAGATCCAAGCCCTCTTGTTTTAAAAACTCGATTGCAAGCGGTTTGCCACTGGCGAGAAAAGAATTGCTAACTCGTTGGTTTTCTACCGTAACATTTTGTGGAAAAAATATGCCAAATGAACCGATTATTTGTGGTTCCGCTTCTCCCTTTTGACTATGTTCCGCATACAGAGTAATTGAATATGTACCACTTTTTTCTGAAAATACGTATTCTTCCTGTACAGCTTGAAGGTCTTTTTGTTCGCCTTGAATTGTTACATATGTAGCATTGTCATCCTGGGTAATTTCTCCAGTCGAGTAACATGTTTCTTCAGCTTCGATAACTACTTCGTTTGTTGCTTCAGAAAAGTTCACGGCACCAGGAGTAGCATAATCTTTACCACATTTCATGGCTGGATTGGTTGTGGGATTGTCCAGATATACTCGCGTACTACTCGATTTCCAGGGAGAGGGTGCGGAACCTGGATTAGAAGCGATGGCACGTGCCATTGAACGTTTTTCGTTTTTGCTATTACTTCCTGCATCAGGTGACTTACCGAATGTATCAGCCTCGTCTATCAAGTTTCCCTGAGCATCGAGTAATTGAATAGTGAAATATGAGTTTCTGATACTGACAGAAGTGGTCACCAGGTCTGGTGTAATTCTCAGTACTGAACGTTCATCTTCTTCAGTAAAGTTGGCGACTAGAAAGAAGCTGTTTGGCTCAATTGATCCTTGTAACTCTATCCCTTCGCTACCTCCACCGGCTCCTTTGAGGTGCCAGTGAGTTATATCTACTGAACTGCTGCCAGGGTTATAAAGTTCTATCCACTCATCAGAAGACGAAAGTGACGACCCGGCCCAGTTTATTTCATTAATTATAACAGTATTTGTGTTTATCGCTTTGGTCTTTTTGATGAATAGAGGAGTGAATGACGCTGAATTTACGCTAAGCGTCACAAGGCATAGTATTTTTATAGTCTTTTGCATCCACTTCATAAACAGTAGTATAGCATATAAAAAACCAATGTAAATAGGCGTCGTATATGCCCACGTATTGCTATATTAAAAAGCTCCTATATTGGAGCTTTATATTGCGCGAAACGCAAATTGTATAATATGAAAATAAAATTGCTTAATTTTGAAAGGTGTGTTGTTTTATACATTTATATCTTTTCACCTTTTCATTATCGTAAGTGTCTGGCAATTACAACTTGTATACAGGTTATATATTTATTATCAGCAGAATAACAATTATAATGTAAATATGTCTCAGGAAAAACAGAGTAATCAGAAAGACGAAAAAAACATGGCATCAGACTCACATATAACAATTGGGCTTGTTGGTATTGTTGCAGCAAGTGTAGGTGTTTTGATCGGGGTAGGAGCGTGGATTGTCAGTAAAACAAAAAATTTTGTTGCAAAATAAGCACGTTGCCTTTCGTAGGAAACCCGGAAGTGTACTATGTCAGTAGGTTACCACGGTGTTTTGTACAATCTCTTCGACAGATCTCCTTCCCATGGTGGGACAGCTTCATACTCACTATAACTTCGTGTACAACTGATTGTGCTCGTT
This sequence comes from Candidatus Dojkabacteria bacterium, assembly GCA_048615375.1. Classification (GTDB taxonomy): domain Bacteria; phylum Patescibacteriota; class Dojkabacteria; order JAOAGR01; family JAOAGR01; genus JBMCLJ01. Next base: position 16,734 of record JBMCLJ010000016.1, read on the forward strand.
GACTCTTCATTTTCACCCCCGCTTTCAACTTCCTTTTTACCATATGATAAGCATCTGGAACGAACAACGACACCTTCAGGCAAGGTAAAACGAGCTGGTTCAATCTTATCCCTATACTTTTGCAGGAATTCTTTAAGGATATATCGGTACAGCGTATCTCCACTTGGCTTTGCTCCGTCCAGTGGGCATCTTTCTGCACCACAGCTGTTTCCAGCCCACATTCCCAGAGCGAATGTAGGACTATAAACCATAAATGCTACATCCCCGGACTTCCTAAAGCTCGTGTCACCAGTACCGGTTTTTCCTGCAATATCCATTGTCCTGCTCATGTCCACAAGAAGGTTGTCCTGCTGGAAAGACCAGTATTTTTTGTTCATATCATTGATGAGGAACATGAATTTTTTGCCTATGGTCTGTTTTCCCGTGACTTTACGGTTGTTATAAATGACATTACCCTGGTCATCCTGTATTTCCAGTATAGCTTTTTTCTCACGGTAAACCCCTTCGGAGCCCATGGTTGCAAAGGCGTGGACTTGTTCCAGTAATGGCATATTTGCTGCGCCAAGTGGAGCTGCTGGTCCAAGAACATGGTCTTCGAATCCCTTCCAGCTGTTCAATCGATAGTAGGTGTCAATGTAGTTCTCTCTGCCTGCCATGAGGTAGGTAGCGGCAGCTGGTACGTTAAGAGAGTATTTTAGAGCTGTACGCATTGTAATATTTGCACCGTACTGGCTGTAGCTTCTACTATAGTTCATTACATAGTAGGGTCTCCCACCAGGTGCGCTTAAATCAAGTCGTCTGTCGGGGACTATTGTAGATGGTTGGAAACCTACACGGAAAGCTGAAAGGTAGAGAGCGGGCTTCATGGTTGATCCCATTGAACGTGGTGTTAAGGATGCGTTGTGCTGGGGGCTAAATCGAGGATCTTCTGAAGTAGCATAAAAATCGACTGAACCAGCCATTGCGAGTATTTCTCCAGTTCTGGGATCCATAAGGACTCCTGACGCATTTTTAGCTCCTACCAAGTATTGGAAATCTTTGTTTTTAATATGTTCTTTAATGGACTTTTCCATCAAGTCCTGAGTTGTTAGATCGACGGTAGTTATTACCCGGTACCCTTTATCCCGTAAATAATCGCTTCCCCGTTCGCCTTTTTCAACATCAACTTTATCTTCAAAGAGTTTGTCAAGCTCAGTAATCACATAGTCAGTGAAGTGAGGAGCTTTTTTCTTAATACCTTTCGAAAGGAATTTAACTTTAGGGATCTCTTCTTTCGCCAGGGTTATTTCCTTTTCTGTTATGCCAGACAAGTGTTTGGTTTCAAGCATGCGGTCAAGAACGTACGTGGCGCGTTCCTGGCTTTGTTCCGGATTGTACAGGGAACCTCCCCATGGGGACAATGTAGTAGGCTTGTTTGGTATCGCGGCAAGGTATGCCATTTCTGCGAGGGTAAGCTCTTCAAGCTCCTTGCCGAATAGATATTTTGCTCCAGCTTTTACCCCTTGAATAATACCACCTTCTGGAACTACGTTCAGGTAATACTCAAGGATATCTTCTTTTGTATATTCACGCTCTACCTTCATAGCGAGTATTGCTTCCTGAAGTTTACGGTCTACCGTTTTCTGGTTTTTCCCCGTTGTGGTTTTAACTAACTGCTGGGTAATCGAACTTCCGCCGCCACAACTTTCAAAGTCATCGGTTTGTGAAACACAGAGCATTGCTCTCGATAGCCCAATGAGGTTAAGACCCTGATGTTCCCAAAACTCAGCGTCTTCTGCAGCCAGAAATGACCACTGCAGCTTCTCTGGCACTTCATCGATGGTGCTCCTCTCCCGGAGCATCTCTCCCTGCAATCTGTATAACTCTTTGCCATTTCTGTCAACAATGATTGTTTCCTTGCCTTCAATCTTTGTCTGGTCAAAATACTCATTGATATCAGGTAGATCTTTTGAGTAAGCGGAGACAACTCCAATAAGCATGAGGATAGAGAAGGAAGCGACAAAAAAAAGAGTTACAAATATCCCCGTAGAGAAAGTTTTTATGCCTTTCTTAAATGAATCTTTATGCCTGTAATGTTTCTGTTTGTGTTGTGTTCGTGGTAATCCCTTTCGAAATGCGCTGCTTTTGGTTGAATATCCATATTTCTTTCCGTGTACGTGCGTCTTTGCTTTAGCAAATTTTTTATGGTTGATTCGTGTTTTAGATCCCGTACGCAACATGACTGAGGAGTATACTATAAGTTACGTGTATTTGCTACATATTTCAGTACTCATTTACATGCTTATTATTACACTAATTTTGTAATAATAACCTGCTCTATCTATGCATGTCAGAAAGGGTACAAAAGTGACAAAGACCAACAGCTTCCTTCACGCTACCGCAATCTCACAATGGTATCATTTCTAATTTTAAATTCAATTTATATAATGGTTACATCATAAAGCGCAAACAGAACGATCATGCCCGTTTTAATGAACTGGCATGATCGGCATACGTGACAAGTATTAAAATTCTATTCTATCTTCTCTATCAGAACCTCCGCCCTGATCTTTCAAAGAGTACTCTGGCATATCTGCAAAGCTCTTTTTAACCCTGGTAATACTTTCTTGAGTCATTGAAAGCGGAGCGTCAAGGACAATATACTCAAGCGTATCAGGCATTGCTCCAATAAAGTTAATGGGTACTTCAGGTTTCATTCCTTCTTCAGGTAGGTTCTGCGGTATATTCGTGGAGAAATATATCACATATCCGTTGTACTTCTCGACAAGACAGTAGATGTCGACCTCAAGGTACTGTTCGCAGGTACTTTGTACACCACTTTTCTTGGACTTATACCTGAACTTTGGCAACGCTAGCAATCTTCTATAGGATGTAGGCAAAAAATCTG
>JBMCLJ010000017.1:0-18994 GCA_048615375.1 Candidatus Dojkabacteria bacterium
TAGCGGAGCAAGAACCTACGGGCGCAGCGATAGCGGAGTCCGTAGAGTCTCAGTAGCACAGGCTGCATTGCGCTCAGACGATGATGCACATTCATATCGTGCAAGGCTCGAAGCACTATACCAAACTGAAAGTCAACATGCTTATCTGGACGCGCTTTTTTAATTATTCAAGGAGGTACATATGGACTTGAAGCAATGCAATGTCTTGCCTATAACCAAACGATGCCACCTCAAGTAGAAGAGATGTTCCCATCTAGTTCCAACTCAGCAATACAAGGAAGAGGTGCACGAAATGAAGACTACGTGAATATGTTCCTAACAATGGCTGATGGTCCAAGAAACGCGACAATTTTTGCTTGTAATCTAGCACAAGCTCGTATTGAGCTTTTTCAAAGAGCAGCTGTTGCAGGTGCAATAAAACAATTGGAGGAGAATCTAGATAGGAGCATAGACGAACGTGATCTTTCTCCTAGTAATAAACTGGGGGCTGTCTGTGCTCGACTTATGAATGCCGCTGGAAGGTTTGTTGCGGGAGGTGATGAATTTGCACGCGCATTGAGACTTAGACTTGTCAAGGAAATAACTCCTGAGTTTTTAGAATTGAGTACTCCTACTGTATTAAAAAGTCTATCGGCTATATCAGAAAGTATGTCTTCTAGTAAAATTAACCCATTCGAATTATACAGCAAGGGTGAATTTGCTTCTCTTGCTCTAGATGATATGGGTATATATATTCCAAAGGGTGAAATTCGACGTTTATTTGCACGGCTCCTTGGACAATAAACTACAACAAATCTAAGCCTTTACCTCTCCGCCTGCCACGTTGTATACTGTAAGTCCCCCGATTGCCGGGGGGAGGTAAATACGTTATAAGCGTGCGGATCATGAACACAAATACTTCAACTATCACAACAAAATATCGCTTTAAGCACTCTACCAGCTTGAAACTGCCTTTATTCCTGAACGCGATACCGTGCGGGTTTCCTTCGCCCGCGGATGACTACGTGGATCGGGATCTGGATCTGAATGAGTATATTGTCAGACATCCCGCGTCTACATTTTTTCTCAAAGCACAGGGAAAGTCAATGATTGACGCGAGCATTAACGAAGAAGATATTTTAGTAGTAGACAAATCACTCGAGGCGAAACACAATGATATCGTAATCGCCAGCCTCAACGGAGAATTCACCATAAAGCGACTGGTAAAACAGGATGGAAAGGTTTCTCTCTTACCGTGTAATTCGGACTTTAACCCTGTCACCGTGCGCCCAGACGATGACCTCGTCATCTGGGGAGTCGTCACTCACATAATTCATGCCTTACAATGAAAGACAAGACATTCGCCTTGGTGGATGGCAACAATTTCTATGTTTCCTGTGAACGGGTATTCAATACCTCGCTCCGGGATATTCCTGTACTCGTCCTCTCCAATAATGATGGCTGCGTTGTCGCCCGCTCGAATGAAGTTAAATCACTCGGTGTAACGATGGGTTCGCCATTTTTTAAAGTACAGGACGTTATTGAAAAGCACAGAGTACAAGTATTTTCCTCCAACTACGCGCTTTACGCGAGCATGTCCAATCGCGTCGTACAAACGCTCCGCTCATTAGCGAGCGAAGTTGAGGTCTATTCTATTGACGAGTCATTCCTCGATCTCACCAACCTGCCGCTGGATACGGACTTTGCTGATTTTGGAAAACGTGTTAAAAAAACTGTCTGGAAGCATACCAATATTCCGGTCAGTGTTGGCATCGCTTCAACGAAAACCCTGGCAAAAGCAGCGAATAAGCTCGCTAAAAAAATCCCTGAATGCGAGGGAGTTCTTGATATGAAAACACGCTCCGCCCGTGAAATAGACGATCTGCTCGCCAGGCTTCCTGTCGGTGATGTCTGGGGAGTTGGCTTTCGTCATGGCGACTGGCTCAGAGCACAGGGCATTACCAACACGCTTCAGCTGAAAAACGCTGACGAAAAGTGGATTCGGCGTAAAATGACCGTTATGGGCGAGCGTACGGTGCTTGAGCTGCGCGGGATACCCTGCTACCAGCTGGAAACTATCCCCAGACCGAAGAAATGTATCGCCTCAACCAGAATGTTTGGAAGACCGGTGGAGCTACTCAGTGAGCTTGAAGAAGCCGTAACGCTCTACATAACCATTGCCGCCGAAAAATTACGCAAACAGCATTCTGCCGCGGCGATGGTCTGCGTATTTATTCACACCAATCGACACAGAAAAAGCCAGCCCCAGTATGCCAATTCCCTATGGCTCCGCCTGCCTGAACCCACCTGCTACACACCGGACCTGGTAAAGACAGCCCTTCGCGCCCTCCGGCAGATATATAAAAACGGTTACCAATACAGCAAAGCCGGTGTCCTTCTGGCCGGCATCGTTCCTGTAGGTTCTATCCCGGCAAACCTCTTTGAAACAGAAACTGAAGCCCTGCACAAGCAAACCTCAGCATCGCTCATTACCGCAGTAGACGCAATAAACAGAAAATGGGGAAGAAACACTCTGTTCCTCGCCAGCCGGGGCACACGCATGCCCTGGTCTATGAAACAAATCAAAAAATCCTGGCGTTTCACCACCGACTGGCGTGAATTACCCATCGCAAAAACCCCGTAAAAAACACAAATCTGTTGTAAAACCACAACAAAAATGTGTAGGATATGTTATGGTATTTGAACGAAATGTGCAAAAAAAGATAATGCCATTCCTGGGTCGAGACGAGGCACTTGTCTTGACTGGAGCCAGGCAGGTAGGAAAAACAACTATTGCCAGGCAAATATTTAACACACTTCCAGAGGGTCAAAAGGTGTGGTTTGACTTTGAGAACCCACTTGATATCAAGGTTTTTGAAGATGTGGATTACGCTGATATTTATAAAAGGATAATTGATACAGGAGTGAATAGAGAAAAAAGAGTATATGTGTTTATCGATGAAATCCAGTACTTTCCAGAAATTACCAGAATAATGAAGTATTTGATTGACCACTATCAGGTAAAATTTTGTGTAACTTGCTCTTCAAGTTTCTACATGAGAAATCTTTTTCCAGAATCCCTGTCAGGAAAAAAATTTCTATTTACTATCACTCCACTTGCCTTTAATGAATTTTTGAGATTCAAAGGAGTAAAAGGTACAACATACTCTCTGTATGAAGAAGTTCCCAATGATATATGTACGTATGAGCGGTTTGATGAATACTATCAGGAATATCTTGAGTATGGCGGTTTCCCGGAGGTCGTGCTTGAACAATCCGTGATAGAGAAAAAAATGATATTACGAAATATTTTTAGTTCTTACTTCCAAAAAGATGTGAGTAATTTTGGGGGTTTTAAGAACGTTTCCGAGGTTCGTGACTTAATTTTGCTCGTCATGCAGCGAGTCGGGCAAAAAATAGATGTGACAAAGTTAGCAAGTACGCTTGGTGTTACGAGGAATAGGGTGTATGAATATCTGTATTTTCTAGAACAAACTTTTTTTATTACTCTTCTCCCCCAATATTCCAAAAGTATCGACCAAAGCGTTGCGGGAGGGAAAAAGGTGTTCTGCGTCGACTCTGGAATGGTAAACGAAATAGCCCAGGTTTCAAGAGGAAATCTGTTTGAGAACGCGGTATGTAATCAATTGCAAGCCTATATTGAAGATCCGGTATTGAACCCGATAATGTATTACCAAAATCGCAGTAGCATGGAGATTGATTGTGTACTTGACAAATCGTACGCGCTTGAAGTGAAGCTCCACGCTGTACCACAGGATGAGCGGCGTTTAGCAAGGCTTGCAGAAAGAACTGGGATAGAAAACTACGCTGTCGTGTCACTTGCATTCGCTGAAAACCTGAGTTTTGTCAGATATCCACAAGATCTTTGAAATACACCAGTACAAGATAGCGGTGTTTATTTTTAACATAATATGTTATAAGGTAGCGCGATGAAACTATTATTTGCCCCTATGGCGTCCAGCTCTCTGGCTCATATGGCGCGTTTATTTGCCATAGCAGACGAAATGAAGGATCGTGGACATGAGATTCTATTTACATCGAGTACTGAAAGAAAAGAATTTATAGTTCAAAGTGGGTATGAGGTGTATTCGAGAACGTATCTTCCGGTAAATTTTAATGATCCAAAAGATCAATCTTTGAACTACTTAAAAGCAAAACGAGACAACTTCAAAGATTGGTTTGCTACAGAAATAGAAGCTGCAGAGCATTTTGAGGCTCAGCTAGTCATAAGCTCACCAGGATTTCTTGGACCACATGTAACATTTAAAACAAATATTCCCACTTTAGCAGTGATAAATGCACCTTATCTGGCAGAGTCGGTAGGTGTACTTGGTTTATCTTTAACAGAAAATTCACTTCGCCATCAGCTACTGCGATCGTTCATAAAACCAAAGTTTGAAAAAAAGTTTACTAGCCAGTATGTAACTCAGATTGTTGAGATTTATAAAGAGTTGGGGATCGATTTCTATGGAAAAAACCGGACTCAGTTATATGAATGTATGGATATTGTCATTCCAGGTATGTACGAGCTGGAGCCTGTAGAGCCGAAAGATGCCTATTATTACAGTGGTCCGCTGTTTTGGAAGGGGTTTGAAAAAAACACGGAGTGTTCTGAAGAGATGATTAAAGATTTTAAAGGGGAAGATACACTCATATACCTTAGCTTTGGGGGGAGTATTTTTAATCTTGATTTTTATAATCACATTTTTGAACTAATAGCTAAGCTACCATATAAGTTCCTTGTTTCTACCGGACTTAATTTTTCACTAACGGAATTTACCTACAATAAAAAAAATACACGAGTGTATCGCTTTGTACCAGGATTAAAAGCATGTAAGTTAAGCGATGTTGTGATTAATACTGGGGCACATGGCACGGTAATGCAAGCCTTACGATACGCCAAACCTATGATTTGCATTCCATGCAATATTGACCAGTCATTTTACGCGTATCGCGTAGAGGAGTTAGGATTAGGAATTAATATTAACAAGACGAGTATTACAAGATTCGCGCATAGGGAAAGTTACTATAAGCTTAATCCGAATTTGGATAAAGAAATTATCTCTGGCATCTCTGAAATCTTGACAGCGCCAAAGTATAAGCATCAAACTATGAAGTATTCTGTAATGTTACGTCGTCAGGGTAGCGGAGTAAAGAATATTGGCAATTATATAGAAAGTCGTTATGGATACTGAAATCGTTTTACTTGCGTTGCTGTCTATTCTTACGCTTTCATTCAGTCTTAATATTTTGAGACGAAAATTTGGAGCAGATAAGCGACAGTTACTTCTGTTCGGGGTGGTGTTTTCTCAATTTTTATGGACAGTGTCAATACTTTTAACCCTTGTATTCTATCGTCTTGAAGGGTTGAGTCTGCTGCTTTCACGGGCAAGTTTTGGCCTTGGTACATTGATTGCTGTTTTCTTTATATTGCTCACGGTTGAGTTATGCGATCCAATAAAAAGGAAAATGGCACATATACTTGTAGTGACTCAGTTATTATGGATTCCTCTTAGTTTTACTTCACTGGTTCTGGCAGGCGTGGAAGTGAGAGGTAATTCCCTCGTTTCATTTGATGGTACATATAAAGAGTTGTATACTGTTAGTTTAGCACTGGCATTTGTATACGCATTCCATGTGCTATACAAGACCTTTAAAAATACTCAAAATGCGAATTTTAAATACCAAATCAAATATATTCTTGCAGGTGGTTTCGTTTCGATGAGTATAGCCTTCGCCTCAAATCTAATTATTCCTACAATATTTGGCATAGAGATTCGTTCGCTTGGTCCACTATCACTTATGTTCTTTGTTGGTATGACTTTCTACGCGGTTACAAGGCACCGTTTTTTAAAGCTGAATATAGCTTTGGGAAGTATTGTATCCTTTGTATTACTCACTATCGTACCATTGGGGACGTTTTTTCTGGTATATGAGTTAAATACCCGCCTCTGGGGTAGTATTTATACCGTCCCTGCAATAATTTCCGGACTTGGGGAATCATCCGTATTCATTTTGCTTTTTTTAAAATTGCATACTTTTTTCCGTTCTTTAATTAATCGACACATAAACTCCAATTTCTTCAAAACTAAAAAGATTATTGATGCCTTTGAGCAATCTGTTTTGACCGAAGTTGATACAAAGCATATTTACCGGAAGGTTAGGCAGCTCTTAAATTCTCATATGAACATTCCCGTATATTGTCTCATTGAGCTGGATGAAGGTAATATTTTCCGGTTATTTACAAAAGGAAAGCTTCCTCAAAATCTCCACAAACTGGTCCCACTACTTACATGGGTAGGTTCTCGTGGATATAGATTCATTGATCTAACAGAATCAAAAGAAATTAATAGTACCTATTATGATATTCTGATTAATCTTGAAATAGAAGCTATTTTTTACGTGGATGCCAACACTTATTTTATTTTATTCTCAAAATCAGACAATCGAGTTTACAGTACCTATGAAATTGAATTTCTTATGAGGATAACTCAGGCACTTGGTATTGCCTTGCAACGAGCTGGTTTGTACGAACAGCAAGCACAGTTTAATCAACGTTTGCAGCAAGAGGTAGATGAAGCGACGTGGAAGATATCGTCCCAGAAGGAGCTTTTGCAGCAAAAGTACGAGGAGGAGCGTGATATGATAGGGATTCTTGGGCATGAACTCCGGACACCATTAACAGTTGCCAAAAATATGGCAGAATTGCTTCAGACCAAGGTTCATTGTATGGAGATCAATGGAACTGTAGATTATAAATACATACGACAAAAAATTGAGACCATTCATGACGCCCTGACGCGGGAGACAAATATTGTGGAGACTGCTTTATCAACTTCAAGGATTGATAATGAAAAAGTTCAGGTGCATACAGATGATCATGTTAATCTTGAGGACATCATCTCATTCGCAGTAGACGCGTTCCAGTCCTCAGCACGGCAAAAAGGGATTATTTTACAATTTAAGAGACCTGGGTTTAAAATACCTGTTATCCTGTCCGACACTGCCAAAGTTCAGGAAATCGTTACTAACCTCGTAAGTAACGCAATTAAATATACTTTTAAAGGTAAGGTAACCATATCTCTCACCAAAGACGATACCAGTATAACTCTCTTGGTAAAAGATACAGGAGAAGGTATCCCAAAAGACGCGTTGAAGAAGATCGGACAGAAGTTCTTTAGAGTCAATCAGTACTTGGATGGTTCTGATAATGTTATTCGACCAGGAGGAACTGGCTTGGGCTTGTATGTCGTGAAAAATTATGTCAAGTTAATTGGGGGAGAATTGGATATTACTTCCGAAGTAGGGAAAGGGTCGACATTTTCAGTGACCTTGCCGCTCATTGAGCCGAGGGAGCATTCAAATACACATTATGCGCAGGCAGACGAATCCGACATGTTCGCAGTACTGGGATTGGCTCAATGAAAAAATTAATATATGATTAAATTATCAATGAAACTCTTACTCCTGCCAGGCAATAGCAAGTACAATAAATCCTTGATTGAAGAAGTCCATGGAGCGGTACAGCATTTATTCCATGATGCGAAAAATTTATACTACTCGCACTGGGAGCACGAGGAAGAAATTGATATTGATCCTGAAATTACCAGGCTTAAAGCAATGGTTGAAGTTGAAGAAGAGTATGTAGTATTTGCCAAAAGCGCAGGTTCGCTGGCTACCTTAAAGGCAATTCATACAAAAGTGTTCACACCAAAAAAAATCATAATTGCCGGTTTTCCACTTTGATGGGCAAGAGAGAGAAACTATGAAGTAGAACCATGGCTGGAGAAGGTCGACATTTCCCTTACGTTTATTCATAAAACTAATGATCCAATAGTTTCTTTTGCTGAGCTTCAACAATTCCTGAAACAATTTCCAAACCTGAATCATGAGCTCATAGAACTGCCTGGAGATGATCATCATTATGAAGATATTGAAGGGTTAAAAAAACTTATTCATAAGAAGCTAAGTATGAGTAAATCGTTGTAGTGATGGGATTTCTTTGCTATAATAAATTAGTTTGCATAAAAAACATCGTATGAAAAAAACACTACTTATCCCAATAGCTATCGCGATAGTTCTAATTTTAGTTGGAGCAGGCGTTGGCATATTTTTATTTATATCCTCATCTCAACCAAAAGAGCTTGAGGCAAAAGAAGACCAAAAAGAGTTTCTTGAGAAGACTGCACAAGTTATTTCTGACAACAATAATAGAGTTCAAGCTGCAGGTGATATGAAGATGAAGCAAAATAACATCGAAATTACTACAACTGCAACTGTTCATATTGATGGAGATAATGGTTATTCCCAGATAAAGAATGAAAATGCTGAGCTCACGTTTATTGGTGTAGAAGGGGAGATGTACTTCAAGGATAAAGAAGGAACATGGTTCAAAATGCCTGACAGTGATGAACAGTCTACATCTGACTTATCCACAGGAACAGAAGCTCTTAACCCTATTGAGGCGTTAAAAAACAGTGATAAGTTTGAGTATGTAGGTTTAGAAGACTGTGATGGTAAAAAGTGTCAGGTGTTTCTCAATAAAGACGAGAAAAACGGAGATACTAAATTTACCATTGATGCCAAGACTCATAAAATTCTTACGATGAGTTCGGATTCAGGTGAAGCTACTGGCAGCTTAAATGTCACGTACGACAATACTGAGGTTAAGGCTCCAGAAAACTACAAAGATGTAGAAGGTATGGAAGCGTTTGGAAAGCTTTTTGAAGTCTTTGCTGCGTTATTTGGACAGAATTAACCTATCTGTACCTCTGTTGTCACAGGCTTTTTCACTAGAATAACACTATACATAGGGAGCAATAATTATTGTTCCCTACGTCTTTCCTGCCTGGATCAAGTTCACTGGCATATTCGACATGGTCATATCTTTGTCACATTCCAGGTCTACTATCCTAAGTGACCTATGGAAGAGAGAAAATATATAATCAAAACAAAAGGTCTGACAAAGAGGTTTAAAAAATCTGTTGTCGTAGACCACGTAGACTTACTTGTTCCTGAACAATGCGTGTATGGTTTTCTGGGACCAAATGGTGCAGGAAAAACAACTACTATCAGGATGCTACTCTCGTTGATTCAGGCATCAGAAGGTGAAATAGAGATTTTTGGCAAAACCTTTACGTCATCAAGGAAATTCATACTATCCCAAATTGGTTCTTTGGTAGAGTCTCCTTCGCTTTATGGAGAGCTTTCCGGTGAAGATAACCTGAAAGTATACACGAAGTTGCTGAAAAGTAATCCAGAAAAGATACAAGAAGTGTTGGAGACAGTCAGGTTAACTGACGCGGCAAAAAAGAAAGTAAAAAAGTACTCCCTCGGCATGAAGCAGCGGCTAGGCATTGCCCTCGCTTTAGTGAATAGCCCAAAACTTCTCATTCTCGATGAACCAACTAATGGTCTGGATCCTGCTGGAATACGGGAAGTCAGGGATTTGATCAAAAATTTGCCTCATGAACACAAGATAACGGTTTTTGTTTCCAGTCATCTTTTAAGTGAGGTTGAACTCATGGTCGACTACGTTGGAATCCTCAATAAAGGTAAAATTAAGTTCCAGGGTTCGATGCATGAACTCCAGCAACAAAAAGTAAGTAAACTCACCATTGCTACAAATAACAATCAGCACGCGGCAGTTTTTCTGGAGTCAAAACATATCCCCGTGGTAGAGGATAATGGTGCAATTGTTTCAACGGTGACAGATTCCCAAAAAGCAGGTGATATTAATCACCTGCTGGTAACAGCCGGGTTCCAGGTTACTAATCTTCATGTATGCACCCAGCCACTGGAAGATTTATTTATGAAACTAACGAATGAGTAATACGATGGAACTACTTAATACAACACAATCTGAGCTTTTTAAAATGAGAAAAACTAAAGCGTTCTGGCTCGCGCTTCTCGCTCCAGTCGCGGTAGTTGGTCTGGAAAGCCTTGTTCTGCTTTTCATGGACCTTGGAGAGCAGGAAAATATATGGAATTTTCATATTGAAAATACACTTTTATTATGGGTACTATTAACCCTACCGATGTACTTGAGCCTGGGCTCAGCGGTGATTACAAATATTGAAACGAGCTCTGGAGGCTGGAAGCAACTCTTCTCCGCGCCTGTTTCAAGAGCTTCGGTTTATCTAGCTAAGGTACTGGCAGGTTTGCTATTCCTTACTTTAAGCAGTGTGGTGATAGGAGTCCTTACTATTAGTACAGGATACCTGGTAGGAGCATTGAAAGGCTATGAAAGTGTTCTGGAAACAATTCCTGATATTGGTCGAATGTTTTCTCTACTGGGACTCATTCTTCTTTCCTCAACACTTATATTAAGTATTCAGCTATGGCTTGCCAGCAGGTTTAAAAGCTTTATTCTTCCTGCTGGACTTGGTGTCGTGGGGATAATAAGCAACTTTATACTTACTAACTCAGTAAAATTTGCAAGATTTTCTCCCTGGATGTTCCCGGTGTCAATAATTAGCAATGAAAGTGGCAAGGTGGCTGCTGATTCACTTTACTATGTTTCTACAACTACCTACCTGACAGTAAGCATCGTTGGTGCATGCATAGTTACACTGCTCGCCTTACAAGATATTAGAAAAAAAGATGTATTATAATTTCCTATGAAAATTCTTATTGTAGAAGATGAAGCGCCTCTCCGTGAAGGAGAGGTCGCTTACCTGCAAAGTGCTGGCTACGAAACACGTGAGGCTGGTACGGGGACAGAAGCGTTAGCATTGCTCCACTCAGAAACATTTGACTTAGTACTTCTGGATATCAACCTTCCCGGAGTGAGCGGACTCGAAGTGTGTAAAAAACTTCGTGAAAAGTCAGACACTCCAGTTATTATGGTTACCGCTCGCGTCGAGGACGAGGATGAGCTGAAAGGTTTTGAGCTGGGGGTACAGGATTATGTAAAAAAGCCATTTAACCCTCAAATACTCATCGCGAGAGTAAAAGCAGTACTTCACGATGCGACAAAGCCTCTCCAGGTAGCGGATCTTTGCATTGACCCGGAAACGCATACTGTCGCTCGTGGTGAAGAATGCTTATCTCTTACCCCAGTACAGTTCGCAATACTTCTTCGCATGGCAAGGCGACCAGGTACAACATTTACACGGGATCAGCTGGTACACGAGGATGCTTTTGACCGTTCAATCGACGCGCATATCAAACGTCTGAGAAAAAAACTAGGAGACCGTCCCCATAATCCGAAATATATCGAAACAGTAGTTGGAGTCGGATATCGTTTTAAAAAGTGATTATGCATATGCTCGACAAAATCAAACAACTTTTAAGTCCACTCGCTGTTCGAATTACACTTTTGATACTATTTGTAGGTCCAGTTATTTACCTTCTTTTGACGTTGCTACTTACTTTTATTGTTCAGATGTTTTTTAACGAGTCTCTTGTAGGGTTGATTATAGTTCTCGCGGGTTTTCTTTTGAATGTGGTTTTTACCAGTGCTATTCTCGGTCTTATTTCGAGTCGATTTGTTATCAGGCCACTGCGAAGGCTGCAAACAATCATCGTCAAGCTGCAGGATGGGGAAGAAGATATTGACCTACGGCCTTCGGGCATCAGGGATATTGATCAGATAATTAATACTTTCAATTCATTTATTTCTCAGCTTAAACAAGAGTCAGAGTTGAGGAAAAACTTGATCTCTGACACGTCACATGAGCTTAAAACTCCCATTGCCACAATGATGATACAACTCCAGGGAGTGAAGGATGGTGTATTGAAGTTAGATGCAAAAAGAGTTGAGCTGCTCTACAACCAGGCTGAGCGACTGCATGACCTTGTTCAGCACCTTCAGGACTACTCACGAATCAGGTCACGCTCAGTGAAGCCTGAGCTACAGGAAGTAAACATGCACAAACTCGTCTCAACCTGTCAGAAAATGCTTGAAAACCAGGCCTCTCAAAAAGGTATGCTCATTCAAAACCTGGTATCGCCTGATTTTACCGTCCGTGCAGACCCGAAACTTATGGAACAGGTATTATGTAACGTAATTGAAAACGCTATTAAATACTCAGGTGGTTATCTTATTACCATCCAGGCTGAGCGAAGCAGGCTAACGATCGAAGATAACGGTATTGGCATCAGTGAAAGCAAGCTTCCCTACATTTTTGAACGATTCTACCGTGTTGAAGACTCTCGGAGCCGGGAAACAGGTGGTCTAGGCCTTGGTCTGGCAATTGCCAAAGAAATCGTAGAAGCTCATGGTTGGAGAATTACTGCGAGAAACCAGGAACGAGATCAACATGGGCTTGTTTTTGAAATTTGTATTTAGCTTCGTTTGTACTTTTCTATCCATTGTCCCAGCATTTCCTTCGCCTCGCCATCAGTGTACTGTACCGGTGGTGACTTTTTAAAATACGCGCTGGCTTCGACTATTGGACCGGCGAGCTGGTTATTGAGGGCGAGTTTCATGCAGCGGATCGAGTCGATGACCACTCCTGCCGAGTTTGGTGAGTCTTCCACAACAAGCTGTAATTCCAGTCGGGTAGGGACATCTCCAAAGTGCCTTGACTCAAGGCAGATGAAACATCGTTTCTGATCTTTTTGCCAGGGGACGTAGTCAGATGGACCTACGTGGATGTTTTCATTCTCGACTTCAATACCTCGATTGCGTATCTGTGATGAAACCGCGTTGGTTTTGCTGATTTTTTTGCTCTCCAGCCGTTCACGTTCAAGCATATTCATAAAGTCAGTATTTCCTCCGGTGTTCAACTGATAAGTTCTATCAACGCGCATGCCCCGATCCAGATACAGGTTCGTCAAAGTCCGGTGCAGGATGGTCGCGCCTACCTGGGACTTGATATCATCGCCGATTATTGGCAGGCCCGCAGCGGTAAACTTTCCTCCCCATTCCAGGTTGGACGCGATAAATACAGGGATGCAGTTTACCATACCGACTTCGGCTTCAATGCATTTTTCCGCCCACCACTTCGCGGCTTCCTCTGAGCCGACGGGAAGGTAATTAATTACCATATCCGCTCCGGATTCTTTCAATACACTCACGACATCGACATCTTCTTCTTCAGAAATCGAAAGATAATTCTTTAGGTATTTTCCAATACCATCCATGACCGGTGCTTTATTGACCGTCACGCCAAGGTGAGGCACATCAGAAAATTTTGTGGTATTGTTCGGAAAGGCGAAAATAGCCTCACTTACGTCTTTTCCTACTTTTTCTTTATTCACGTCAAACGCCGCGACCACCTCGATATCCCGGATAGCGTATCCTCCGAGATTGGTATGCATAAGTCCTGGGATGAATTCCTCATCTCCGGTATGTTTATAGTATTCCAGCCCCTGTACCAGAGAAGAAGCGCAGTTTCCCACGCCTGCGATCGCGATTTTTATTGTATCTTTCATAATTGTGTAACGTTACCAGACTTTTCTTCATAAGAAAAATAAATAAAACCTGGAATAAATATAAATAAAAGTTATAATGTACATCGAGGTACGTGATGAACTGAGACATGAACATCAGTTTTATTCTCATCGAAGCGCATTCGTCATGATAGATTTGTATGAAAAATTTATTGCAGCGGTAGAAAATGGCAGTCTAACCCACGCGGCGGAAGAGTTGAAAATCTCCCAGCCAGCGGTTTCTGAGTCCATTGAAAAGCTGGAACGCGAACTCGGTGCGCAGGTGCTTATTCGTTCACAAAAAGGTGTCACACCAACGAAGGTTGGGGAGATGGTCTATGAAGACGCGCGGGAAGTCCTGCGTCAGGTTCAGTGCATACGACATAAAGTAGCCCGCAAAGCCAGACTCGTGGATAACACAATTCGAATGGGAATGATTGATAATGTAGGAATGATGCTGTTCGGTAAACTATATAGCAGGTTTGTGCAAAAGTATCCTGAAGTGCAATTACATTTTCATGTGCATAATTCTTCTGTGTTAATTGAGCTTGTGGAAGGGAGGAAGATAGATTTCGCGGTGATTACCGGGCAAGCCCGGGAGTTATCGAGGGGGATTGTGTCACAGGAGTTTGCTGTCGAGCAACTGACTCTAATTGCCAGACCTGATGTAGCGCGAAGGATTCATAGTAGAGAAGCAATACAGCGTGTGAAATTTGTGTCGTACAATAGAAGTTCAACTACGCACTCGTTAATACTGAAAAAATTGCAGCAGCTGGGGGTTCAAGCTTCATTTTACGCGTATTCTGCCAGCCCTGAGCTCATCGTTCAGCTGGTACAGAATGGCATGGGCGTAGCCTTCCTCCCGCGCAATTTAATCAGTAAGCAGCTGGAATCAGGGAAGCTGGCAGAGGTTCAGCTGGATAATTTCATCGTAGAGAGGCAGCTCCAACTCATCCACCTCGAAGAAACCTACCTTTCCCTGCAGAAGAGGCAGTTTATCGGGATGCTGGAGAGGGTGTATGAGGGAAGGTAAAAGTACATCCTTTTGATCAGGAAGCTCGCCAGGAAGCACTCCTTGAGAACCGTGGGATCCTCTGGAAGATCAGTGAGAGATTGTATATTAGCCTGGAAGCACATTGAATACAGGGCAGTATATAAAAATGAGATATCAATTTATTGACTGCTCTGATGCTAGATGGAATGCCTCCCACCAACAATCGTGGCCATCAGTACTGAGAAGGAGATATGACGAAGTCTTGAATATTCTCATAACTATCAAGACTTGATCATTCTTCAATAATCATTAACTCTTGTCATATCAGAACCTACGCCATGTGGAAAAAAATCATTTATTGAACTTAATCCCATATAAGCTAAAGATATGCAGATTCCAAATACAATTGAGGGGTTCGATGGAATACGATCTATAGACCCCGCATCCACCATCTACTGAACTAAGAGGAGGTAAAATCCAATGAGTTCAGAACAACAAATAATTAAAGAATCGATGAAGACGAAAAAGCTTTCCCATAGGGAAATGATCCGTCATCAGGCAATACTATTCAAGTTAAAAGGTCTAACCCATCGAGAGATAGTTGATTTACTTGATATAAGCGAGTATAGCTTGCAGGAGTGGATAACAGCCTACAACCGCAATGGTGTACAAGGCCTGTTGACCAAAAAGCCTGAAGAGGCTCACAACAAGCTTTTAACAAACAAAGAGAGGAAAGAAGTTGCAGAAATACTTATAAATCAAACTCCCCGTGACTTTGAATTTAACGAAGATTTCTGGACAATTCCTATCCTGCGTAAGGTAATAGAAAAGAAGTACAAAGTACGTGCAAAATGGTTTATCTATAACAGTATCATTCGTTTCAAATGAAACTTCCTCGAAATCTTCAGGAGGCTCACCAACCTGGGAAGCTGCTGAAGTGCTTGCCCAGTAGCCAACACCAAAGGGGATGATATGGTAAACAGCTGCGAGCAGGGTAGTGAAGAGAATACCTGCAAATAATAAAAATCGTTTAATTTTTGGAGGGGGAATGGAAATGGTCAATGAGCATAGCCTGGCAGATCTAACTCAGGAAGAGTATGTAGTACTACTTTTCATGCTACAATACCCCGATGTCTACGGCGAAAACTAAGGTTCTTCTTACCGCGAAGGATATTGAAACCCATATCGCAGACCAAAAGATACTGGATGGGGTCACGTTTTCTATTCACCAGGGAGAAAAGGTTGGTCTGGTCGGTAGGAACGGAAGCGGCAAAACAACGCTGTTAAAAATCCTTGCAGGAGTTGATGTCCAGGACAATGGGTGGGTGGAGAAGCGGCAGGAGGTGGTTATTAGCTATGTCTCCCAAAGTCCGGAAATGGATCTGGATGCAACGGTGTATGATATCTTACTCTCCGGCGCGGATCAAATTCTGGATGTAATCAACGAGTACACGCACACTCCTGACGATTCAGAAAAAAAACACGAACTCTTTGAAACCATTCAACATGCCGATGGCTGGAACCTGGAAAACCAGGTGCACGCGATAATAAACAAAATGCACCTGCCAGACCGGGATAAACCAGTAGCAAGCCTGTCTGGAGGGGAGAAAAGAAGGCTCGCGATAGCCAGATCTTTAATCGCCAATCCCGACCTGCTCATTCTCGATGAACCTACCAATCATCTCGATACAGAAAGTATTGAGTGGTTGCAGGATTTCCTCAAAAAATTCCGGGGGGCGTGTCTTTTTGTAACTCACGACCGCTATTTTCTTGATGAAGTAGCGACAAGAATCCTGGAGATTTCCCGCGGGAAAATATATTCGCACTCAGGTGGCTACACAGAGTATATTCTCAAAAAAGCTGAAAGGGAGTTTTACGAAGCACGGGCAGAACAAGAACGTCAGAAGTTTCTGAAAAAAGAGCTTGCGTGGATAGCCCGATCTCCCCAGGGAAGGACTACCAGGGCAAAAGGCCGTATCCAGCGATACGAAAAAATCCAGAGCAAGGAAGTGACCCTAAAAGATGTTGATGTGGATATGATTATTCCGACTCCACCGGGACTCAGCGACCGGGTACTGGATGTGAAGAAGGTGAGCTATGAGCTGAGTGGCAGGGTATTGTTCCGCGACATTACGCTTCAATTTGCTCAGGGTATGCGTGTTGGAGTTGTAGGACGGAATGGCAGTGGTAAGAGCACATTCCTCAAGACCATTGTCGGGAAGCTTCGTCCGACTTCGGGCACGATCGACATAGCGGCGAGGACAGAAGTGAACTACTCGGATCAGGAAAAGCTTATTCTTGATCCTGAAAGTACCGTCATTGACCAGGTTGGAGAAAACAGCGCGCTGGTACATATAGGTGGGAGGACTCTTGACGCCAGGGCGTACCTGAAGCGTTTCCTATTTACTGAGAAGCAGTTTTACAGCCTTGTGAAAAATCTTTCCGGCGGAGAAACAAGTCGTTTGATCCTGGCGAAGATTTTAAAGAGTGGTGGGAATTTCCTTATCCTCGATGAACCAACTAATGACTTGGATCTGCCGACGTTGCGGGTGCTTGAAGAAGCTCTTATTAACTTTGATGGCTGTGTGCTGGTTGTCAGTCACGACAGGTATTTTCTCGACCGGGTGGCAACGCATATTCTTGGTTTTGAAGAAGATGGGGCTACACGGTTTCTGGCAGGAGACTATTCACATTATAAAAAGGTAAAGGATGGGGTGCTACCAGAGAATGAGAGTTGTACACCTCAAGTAGACAACCGGGTAGAATCACCACAGAAACCAGCGAAAATCGATTACGCGAAAAAAAAAGAAATTGACCGGATTGAGCGACAGATTACCCGGCTTGAACAAGAGGTAAAGCAGTGTTCCGATAAATTCCTCCACCCTGACCTCTACACCACTGATCAGGACAAGATCCCCCAGCTCACGAAGGAATTAAATGAGGCGAAGGGGAAATTGGAGGAATTGTACAGGAAATGGGAGGATCTGGTGGGGTGAAAATGAAGTGCGTGTTATATCACTACGGAATATAATCCGAGAATAATTATATTCGGGTTGTAATCCGAAGTGGATGCTGGTAGTATATCGTATGGAAGTGGGTAATTCATTGTATGCGTTTTTAGAGCGGGTAAATCCCTGGTGGGAAATGGGGGCTTACCGTTTTGATGTGTATGAGAGGAACTATTATCTTCGGCTAATCCATCAAAATAAAAGCAGATTAATCAAAATACTCATTGGAGCAAGACGCGTGGGTAAAACAAGTATTTTAAGAAGTTTAATTAACTTGTACCTGGAAATCGCCTACTCAAAAAAAGTAATCTTCTTGCCAGGCGAGTTGCCAGAGCTACGTAAACGTGGAATAAGAAGTACTCTGGAAATGCTTGAGAAAAAACTGGAAATCGACATCTTCCGTGATGAAACCTACGTATTTATTGACGAAGTTCAGGAAGTAGATAACTGGCAGCAGGATGTTAAGTTGCTGTATGACAATACGCGAATAAGGTTTTTTGTAAGTGGTTCATCAAGTCTGATTTTGAAAAAAGAGACGTCCAAACTCACCGGGCGGTTTATATTATTGAATGTGTTTCCCTTGAGTTTTAGAGAATATCTGGAATTTTCTGATCAGCAGGGCAAACATGAAGATGATCTTCTGGAAGAATACCTGCATTTCGGGGGATACCCGGAATATGTCCTGAACAAAGATCCGGTTTACTTGCAGCAAGCAGTAGAAAGTACGCTTTACCGAGAACTTTTGGATTACTATGGTATACGGAATCCTTCCCGGCTCACGCAATTGGTCGCTTTTCTGGCGGATAAATCAGGGACTCCCGTTTCTGCGAATAGGATCGCAACTGACTTGAAAATTGACGACAAGACTGCGAAGTTTTATCTTGAGTATCTTGAGTCAGTTTTTTTAGTGTATCCAGTACATCGCTATGGTATGTCGCATCGGGTAAGTAAAAGCTCATTACCCAAGTACTATTTCAATGACACAGGAATTTTAAGCATTATGGGAATCCGTAAAAGAATTGGTCATCTTATAGAAAACGCGGTATTTCTTGAATTAATGCGAAGAGAGGTATTTGTTGAAAAGCCACGAATTTACTATGACCTGATCAATGGTCAGGAAATTGACTTCCGATGCAGAGAGGATCTGTACGAGATAAAAAGTCAAAAAGCAGGGCTGGAACATGAATTGCTCAGGCTGGAGGGGATAGAAGAGACTATTAATGTAGTCATGCACAACTACTCCAGCGTCTCCAACCGAGAGTTACCCGCGTTGAGGAATGTAAAGTATGTGGATTTGAAGAGGTTTTTGATGGGAGAGGGGTAGTTACCACTTCAAAACGGCAGTGATTCATCGTCGTTCACTGTCCCCGATACCGGGGAGTATTCTACTTCTAGGTTTTGTAACAGTAACTGTGTCGTCAAACAGCGTGCCAATCATTCGGGTGTATTTTCGCAGAATCACACTACTCCATCAACTCAAGAATTTTAAATTTAGCGTGTTCCTTCTCGTGCAATTCCTGCGCAAAACCAGGAAGCTCTTCTCGTGTAAACGCAATAAGGTCTATACTGGTCCATCCAATCTGTACAAAAATCAATAAGGTAATAAGCTGTAGTA
>JBMCLJ010000018.1:0-18841 GCA_048615375.1 Candidatus Dojkabacteria bacterium
ATAACATGCCGTAATTCTAATGAATAAGAAATAATTTTCAATAACCATGCCGATTATAAGATTCTACCCATTTCAAAAACAACTTTCCGGTTGCAATCACATCGCCAACACAGTATTCAGCGATCTCCAGTCCCCTCCCGTCCTTATAGTACACAGGCACCTCATGACCACACATCCCTTCTTTAGGACTTTCTATGCCAAAAGCCTTGCAATAAAAATCCAGATTAAACTTCCTGAAAAAAGCTCCTTGAAATGTTAGTTCTTCTAGAAGATCAATATGAGTTTTGCTATCAAAACGTGGAGTATGAAGTTCACGAGAACATTTAAGCCCCAGGATCGCTGAACGAATGCGTATAAAAGGCACATCAAACCCTCTCCCGTTAAAGGTAATATAACTCGTATACTTACAAATATCTTCCCAGAATCGTTCAAGAATTTCCTGCTCGGTGCAGGACTTATAGTATATCCCATCGATTTCTTCATCAATCTCATTTTCATTGCCTGTTTCGAAATACGCGCATCCTTTACCTGAGTCAGGGTTATACATCCCGATACATACAATCTTCCCCGTCAGTGGGTGAAACCCCATTCCTTCATGTATCGCGGTGATCTCGTCCTCGTTCGTAGCATATTTTAAAAGGTACTCTTTCTGCTTGTCATCAAAAAGTTCACCATCCAGGTTAAAACCTATTGTTTCAATATCAAATACAACTCGGGACATAGGTACCCGGGATTGTAACGTGAAACGCGCATGATGACAAATATCGCGTAGGAGACCTGCTTAAAACACAGCCTGTATCCATTGCTGCCAGACTGGAATGCTATTGCCTTTACGATTTTCTTCCTGCAAAGGGATATCTTCAAGAATATCTGAAGTTACCTCTTTATCATCCTGTTCTATAGAAATCACATACACCTCTTCTCCTTCCATTTTTTTCTGTTGGAGAGAACGGTAATGGGACTCAATTTCCTGATCGCTGGTGTACAAGTCCCGCAGGTAGGTTAATCTGCGGTTTTCTTCCTCCAGCTCAGCGATATCGCCTTCTATCTCTTCAATCTTATTTTGCGTTTCAAAACCAGTATTAACAGCAGTAATGATTTTATTCCCAAAAAGAGAAATAGCTCCAAATAGTAGTATTAAAAGCAGTACATAGATTCCCCACTCCAGTAACTGGGGAGAACGCAAGGAGGCGATACGTTTCATCCAGTTTGTCCGCTGATGTACTATCATTAACCACAATATATCGTGCTATGAGAGAATTCGCAATGGGTATGTCTATTTAAATAAGAAAACCCTCCCTGGAATGTTTATTCTTCAGAAGGGTTTACGGTAAAAGAAGCCTAGGTAATAGTAGCAATGTTCCTTTGCCTGATCAACAGCCTATAAATCAGATGGTTTCAGGACACTTCTTCGATATTGTAAGATATTTTTTGCATACATGACTACTATTCCACACAAGACGGCTATGCAAGCTTGTAACATTACCGTATACAAGAGTTACATTTCATTACGCTGAGACAGGATTAGTTCAAGTGCAACGCCAATGATAGCCAAAAAAATGAGCATAAATACATCCAGTAAGGCATATAGTCTTGCGAGCAGAACCAGGCAAATAAATACTCCAAACAAAATACTGCGCCTGATAAATGCTCTACTGGACAGTTCAGAGTACTCTTTCAATAGTAAGTATATACCAATTAGAAGACAATTAAAGATACTGCCAAGTAAAAGACCAGTATTGAGGCTAAGAAGAATAATTGCAATATGATTTGGAGAGTCGTTAATAAATGGAGGCAACAGTAGTATAATAAGAATTTCACTTATCAATGAAACAAGTAAGATTAGTAAGGTAATAAACATACGTTCACTCTTCTTCATCCACTATAGCACAGTACGCCTGCCTACAAAAAAAACACGAGGCATTCTCCCTCGTGTTTTTGTAACGTATCTGTATAAATATCCTAGAGAAATCTTAAGATATAAAACCTTCTTGCTACTGCCCCTGCGATCAAAAGACCTGTTGGTGCTATGAAATTGACCAGGAAGCTGGCTCCAGTCTTTGGAGGAGGTGGAGCGATGATTTTAGCGCACGCGTCATCTCTATCACTCACACTCCTACCTTCTTCATCCTCAACATCACCAATAACTTCATCACAGGTTGAGCTTATTGGTGCAACCGCGGTGAACGCCAGTTCCAGTACAAAGCTGTGCCCTGGAGCCAGTGAACCAAAGTTATTTATGTTCTGCAGATTATTCACCTGGAGGAAGCTGTCCCGCGTACCTTCAGAGAAGCTTAACCTGCTTCGACCAATTATGAAGTACTGTTCATTACCGAAGTCAATTGGTCCGCTTGGAATATTACTTCGTTTTGTAATTTTTACATTGATAATTGATAAATATCTACCGTCATATCTATCAGTAAAGTCAATATCTGTGTAGGTAACATCGGAAGTATTTCCGATCACTGCCTGGAATCGTACAGTTTGTCCCACAGCTACAGTGCTCGGTGCGACATTATACTTTTTAACATCAACTACAATATCTTCTGGTTCTTCGATAATATCGTATTCTACACAATCATCTGGTAATAAATTGTCATCATCAATCACATTTTTCTCGCCATTCTCATCAGTATAAGTAAACTCCTGAATTACACCGCAGTTTTGATCCTCTTGCTCTTCCGCGTCTTGAATCGGCTCTATAGCCCGGAATCGTAATACTATAGTAAACGTATCACCTACTCTTAGTACACCTTCTTCTGCTGGTGGCAGGTCATCCCATATAAGCACTGCCCGGAAGCTTCCCTGTGCAGGAGGTAATGTCGCGGTAGGTGGAAAGTCTTCTCCATTGTATGTTGAATCCAGAAATTCAATATACCGAGCGTCATAGTTATCAGATAATGTAAAGTTCTCAATATCAACATCGCCTGTATTTGTTACACGTAGACCGAATGTAATAATGCCATCTACTATATTCGAATCACCATCGATAATTACTTTCTCAATACTGATACCCGGATCTTTCTCTTCCAGGACACAGTTTCTGTATTCATAATTTGCGGTATCACCTGCATTAACTGTTCTCTCAGTAGCGCCGCCAACCAGTTCGATATTTTCAAACCTGCTCCGCACATCCTGCGGGATATCACCAATTGTCACCTGTGTACTCGTACCCTGTATTTCGATTCCAGAAGCTGGCGTAGTACCACTCACACCTTCAGCCGTTGTGAATGACAGGTTTAAAGCCTCCTGTGTACCATCGATACATTGAGCGACTACCCCAATCTCCTCAGGACTTACTGTAATGGTGGTAGTTGTCGTAATAGGCACACAGTTTCTGTATTGATACGTGACAGTAGATCCTCCATTAACTGTTCTCTCAGTAGCGCCGCCAACCAGTTCGATATTTTCAAACCTGCTCCGCACATCCTGTGGGATATCACCAATTGTGACCTGTGTACTCGTACCCTGTATTTCGATTCCAGAAGCTGGCGTAGTACCACTCGCACCTTCAGTAGTTGTGAACGATAGATTCAAAGCCTCCTGTGTACCATCGATACATTGAGCGACTACTCCGATCTCCTCAGGACTTACTGTAATGGTGGTAGTTGTCGTAATAGGCTGGCAATTTTGATATTCAAATATGTAGGTATTTTCAACCTCCACACTTTCTTTAGCCTGACCACTTTGAGGACTTATGTCAGGATATTGGCTGGTGATAGATTGAGGAACATCTCCTGTATATATATCTACCCTCGCTCTGCCATCAAATTCTACTCTTGTGCCATCGCCGTCTGCCTCAATCATCTGTCTTTCTGGGCTGATAATTGCAGTACCACGTCGTGACACAGTAAAATCTATGTCGCCCAGCTGGATATTCCCATCACAAACTGCCCGTACCCGTACCCATGACCGCTCAGGTTCATTGGTAGGAGGAGCGCAATTTCTATATCTGAAAACCACCGTTGAACCAGCGCTTGCTGTGTAGGAACCATCTCCATTATCAGAAGCACTATCCACTCCTACAAATTCGAGATCTGGGTACACTGACCTGTCGTCATTTAAACTACCATCTTGAGGAATCAAATTAACCAGATTATTGGGCTGGATTGGAATGCCGTCTACGGAGAACCGGGTTGTACCCTCCTGTAAATAATTATCCTTGGATACCTGAACATCTAATGATATTTGAATATCATCGTCGCAAACCGCGTCTACAGTAATTTCACCAGTCTCAGGTTCTTCACGAGGGCATTTATAGGGGTTATTACATTCCGTATCATCTCCATTGATCAAACCATCACGTTCATTACATAGCTCACGACTATAACACTCCTCTATAGCATCGACTTCCCATGTTCCATAAAACCAACCATTTTCGGGAGTAGAATTAATAAAATTACGACAGTACAACATTTCGTAATCACCCATACTGTTCTCATCGTAGTTCCGAAATTCTGCTTCTGAGCTACAACTTGTACCAGTTGTTCTACAAGTTGCCTGTGAATAGGCCCAGTCGTTCTGCGCCTGGATCTGGTCACTGCTATTAAATATTATACTGAAGATTAAATACACCCCGATACTCGCGAACAGTACGAGGAGCATTAATTGTAGTTTTAAAAATCTGTTTGTTGTCATGTTGGCTTTTCCGGCTTATATAACTGATGGAGTATACCACCTATATATACCTATAGTCAATTACTACGGATGCAGTTGGTCAAGGAGAGTCTGTGGCGTTATAGCAAAGAAAACTGCATTTGACTATATTTCCCCAATTGAGCTTGCACAGGAATTACAAGTCGTCTCAAGTTCTATCAAGATTATCCTACTTCTCGTAGAGGAAAGCAACTCCAATGTCAACTATATTCCAGGCCATTGCGGAGGATTTTCGTATACATCACGCCGTGCATCTTCCCAGACTGCAATCGCAGTTCCAGCTCTCGGAATAATGATGTAACAAACATACTACAAAATATCCTGTAATTTGAACTTTACTGTTTTATGTGGTATAACTCCCAAGACTTACACGTCTCCTTATCGCGGGGTAGAGCAGTGGTAGCTCGTCAGGCTCATAACCTGAAGGTCGTTGGTTCGAATCCAACTCCCGCAACCAGAAATTCGCATAGTGCGTTATTGACCTATACTTTTCTCCTTTAGTATGTATAATGGCATTATAATGAGTGAGTTTCCGGAGACAACATTCTCTAAATTCGGTAAAAAAATTGGATGGGTATTTTCCCCATTTCTTATGCTTTCTCTCATTATTTTTACTCTGGTTACCGCTGAAGGTCTCAATATCGGATTTTCGGATAATAACGTCTCGATAGAACGTAAAGGTTCGATAGAAATTAAGGAATTGAAAGACGCTAAAGTGTATCTCGATGGCAACAAGAAAGATGACACGCCGAATATTTACAACACGACAAGAACAAAGCGGCCGGCTACGATGCTGATAACCAAAGAAAACCGCACAAACTGGACAAAACAGATTAATGTTAAAAGCGGGTTTGTACGTACCTATTACCCGATTCTGTACCCGCAACAGCTCGATTTTAAAGATAAACAAACACCTGTAAATGCAACCTTTCACGACAAGTATTCAGGAAGCTTTTTTTATGAAAAAAGGGTCAATAACAGGGTCTTACTGTACAAGTACGCTATAAGTAAACAAATACTCGGCATCAGCGAAAAAGAAAACCTGTTCCGGGACTTAACTCCATTCGTCTCAGTACGCTCACCTATTCCTTCTATCGAGACAACAACAAACAATACCTTTAAAGAATATTCCGTTATTCCAAATCATAACGGAACCAGCGTACTTTTAGTTGTGTATAACGAAGCGGCTTACATTCTCGATGACAGTAATACACGCATCCGACTCAAGGATATCGTCCCTCAAAAAGAACATACCTTCCGCTGGTCCCCAAAAAACAACTACATTATCTTTCAAAGCGACAACGATATTTATTCCATAGAAGTCAGTAGCAACAGGTTTATTGTCATACATCGATCTAATTCGTCAAAAGATCTAACAGAAGTACAATTTCTCCTGGATAACGGCTTAGTGTACAAATTAAAAAAAGAAAGTATAACCGATCTGGTACAAAACTCCTTTGAAGGGAACGAAGCACAGAAAATCGAACTCCCAAACTTTGATAATATCCGCACACATAATCTGGATAAAGCGTATGACCTTCTGGAAAAACAGAATCTTATCCTTATCCAGTCAGCTGAAAATATTTACAGCTTTGATGTAACGAACGCGGATTTTAAAAAGTTTAACCGTTTTGAAGGGGAAAGAGTTATCTTTACGGATGCCATCAATGAAGCAGTTGTTACCATAAACGACAAGAAACGTAATCAGTTCAGATTCTATGACCTCGACCAGGAGGAAAGTAAAACATTCGCCCTGGAAGGTAATGATGAGACCATAGAACCCAAAAATATTATTGGTTATAACGTTGCTCAGAATTTAGTTCTTGTATATGAATCCTCTCTTGAATTTATCGATATTGACGGCAGTAACCGGTATACAGTTCACGATCTGCGCTCCCCGGCGCTGGTGCAGGCTACGAAACTTGGGGATTACGTGCAGTACGTGCTCCGCGAGACGATTGAACAAAGTGAAGATCCAGTCGCGAACCACAATGACTCACAATCTGCCGACATAGATAATGACTCTGACGCAATTATACGTACAGTACAGGCGTCCCCTACTCCATCGCCAGGCATCGAGAACGATGGCGAAACGGAGCCTTCAGACTCTCCCCCCCCAACCTCAGAACCAACAGAGTCCGACACTAATATTAACAAGCAGACTGAGAATCCCGGCTACATAGTCAGGCACGAGGCATTTGAAAATTAATATAAATGTATCATATTTATAATTAACTTATACTGAATTGTGCATATTGAAGCTCATCAACTCACGAAAACATATGGCAAACGAACGCTGGTAAACAGGGTAACTATCAACATCACCCCGGGTAAAGTGCTTGGGCTGCTAGGTCCCAACGGAGCTGGAAAATCGACTACAATCAAAATGCTGACAGGTCAGATCCGACCTTCTTCCGGGTCAATATCCATTGACAATAAAGAATATTCACACTTCCCGGAATCGTACCGGAGTAACCTGGGCATCGTCCCACAGGAAATCATTATATGGGAGGATTTAACACTGGAGGAAAATCTTCGCTTCAGCGCTACGCTGTATAAACTCACTGCAACCCAGGCACAACAACGCATTACCCAGCTCATTGAAGATCTCAAACTCCAACCGGAACGGAAAACACGTGCAAAAAATCTTTCCGGTGGGTACAAACGTCGATTAAATCTGGCAATTTCCATTATTCATGACCCGAAAGTTATTGTTCTTGATGAGCCAACCCCTGGCATTGATGCCCAGAGCAGGAACTTACTTTCCGAGTATATCGCTCATCTTGTTGCTACAGGTAGATATAGCGTTGTGTTGACTGACCACTACCTGGATGAGGCAGAGAAACTCTCAGACTATGTCGTGATTATCGACGAAGGAAGTGTTGTGACAGAAGGCACAGTCCCCCAACTTAAGCAAAAACACGGTAACGGGAACTTATTACAAATAGACCTCGAACCAGGCCAGCTTGAAAGTGACAAGGAACAGGAAAAGATTTTAAAAAGTTTTAAACAGCATTTCCCCGACATCTCGTTCTCGAAATCCTCCCTGGTCACTATTGTACCGGACACAGAAGGCAGTCTCTCTCAGGCACTTGCAATAGTCAGGGAGCAGCACGTAGAAGTACTGAACGTTTCCGTAAAAGAACCTACACTTGAAGATATCTTCCTGCTACTCACTGGTAAGGAGGTACGTGAATAAGTAACATCAGTAAGATCGCTATGAATATTACATTTGCTATTGTCAATCATAATCTCAAATCACTTTTCAGGAACTTTAAATCATCAGGCATTATGTTTATACTGCCGGTTGCGTTTATGGGAATTTTCGCGTTTGCGTTTGGTGGTTCTCAGAGTGGTTTCAGCTTTACAGCGGGTATTGTTGAGCAGGAAACCGCGACGGAATTTGCTATTGAAGAACTTTTTAATGAAATTGACAACCAGAATGAGTCTGTAGAGATAACTGTACAGAGGTATGATTCAATCGATGCGCTTACAAAAGCGGTCCAAAACAACGAGGTATTGCTTGGGGTAGTCAGCAAGGGCGTAATCGTCAATGAAGGTAGCAGTCTAATGTTTTTACCTCGCCTTACCGTCTACGGCAGCGAAACCGGCAGGGATTTCCCAGTTGCACGCTCAATCATCCTTGAAGCACTGCTGCCCGCGTGGGGAGTTGAGGAGAATCTGCTGGAAACAGAGCTGGTAAACACTGCAGATGAAAGTGAAGCAACTACGGGGTTTACGTTACTTGTACCTGGTTTAATAGTGTACGGTTTACTTATACTCCTGCCTGGCATTGCGCAGAGCTTCACGGAAATTACCCAGAAAGGTTATATTTTCCGTTACGCGGTCAGCCAGACTAATTCAGTGCATATTGTTCTGGGAAATACTATATACTACTTCATTATTGGTATTGTACAGGTATTTTTACTGTACGGGACTGCCCTGATGTATGGATATGACGCTCAGGGCAATGTCATTCTCGCGCTGATACCTGCGTTGGTTACACTGGTTTTTGTCATTGGTCTGGGATTATTACTTGGAGGTTTTTTCAAAAAAACTGATGCCGCAACAAATATTGGAACAATTTTTTCAATCATTCTTGGTTTTTTCTCGGGTTCGTTTATCGTAGGTATTGGAAATGTGCTTGAATTCCAGCTCTTTGGCAGGGCGTTCCAGTTTAACGATTTCATCCCCACAAAATGGGCAACTCAAGCTCTCGACACCATCCTTGGTCAGGGAAAAGGCCTGGGCGATATTACCACCGAGCTTATCATCCTCACTATAAGCGCCCTCGTAGCGATACTACTCGGGATCATAGTGTATCAAAAACGTCAGTTACAACCAGGAGAGTGAAAGTAGGTCAGGATCTGGATATTTATGAATATCTTTAGCACACAACCTAAACCAATATAACTTGTGAAATTGGCGGCAAGAGCTAAGACTTTTCCCAGCTTGTCCAGGCACAACAAGGCTACCATCTCAAAGACAACGTATACTGTCGTACAGGGGAAACGATCCCTTTGTTTATGATGGGGTTTTTGGGAAGGCAGGGTTAATGCTCCCCATGCATTTCTTAAAATGCCTTGAACTAACAACACGTAAGGGATATTGACACGGCGTATACTCCTATAGTATTATTCTCAAACCTAATGAAAACAATGGTATCAAAAGTGTATATTCTCGCCTTTCTACGCTCGCAATAGCGGGAAGGCAGAACTTTTGATACACAAAAATTCTCCCGCTAGAAATAGCGGGAGAATTTTTTTAATTAAGTAAAAACCAAAAAACAAAATGAAAACTTCATACAATCCCACACAACATTTTGAATTAGCAATGGAAAGTCACCAAGAAGCTTTACAATTATCAGGACTTTTAACAATGACATCACTTCTCGGTTTTCGAGATGCTGTTCTAGAAAGATTTGATTCGGGAGTAATTGCGCCTACATTCCCGAATCTAGCAACTAACCAAGCTCGATTATCTCATATACTTTTTCCAAGTTTATCCCCTTTCCTCCTGGATAAAAGTAATGCTATATCAGGAATGAATTGTGTTAATTATATTGTAATGATTTGTCTGTTGAGTAAACAAGGATTACTAAGCGATATTAGTGAGGTTATTCCAGGCTATCTGGAACATACTGCTGATACTAGATCTCATGCTGTAGGGAAATTAAAGAAAACCGATGGGAGCATAGTCTTTACAGACTTAAGAACTGATGGCATAAGAGTAGTTCCATTCGATGGAAATAGGTTAAGTGGAAATTATAAACCAGAACGTAGTTGCTTAAATCCGGCAGACTGGTTAATTAGAAACTACATCTCATCATCAGTACATCCTAGGAGAATGCAACAACGATTATGTGAATCAACAAGAAATTACACATTACTCAGACCTTGGAGATCTGTTGGATTTTAAGCATTGAAGGCATTATTATATTTTAAGTAGTGACGGTACTAAGATTATATATCAGATATTGACATTCTCTACATATTTAAAGTATCCTCCACCAAACCAAACTAATGAATACAGGAGTATCAAACGTGTTTATTTTTATCCTCCTTATCTCGCAATAGCGGGTAGGAAGACGTTTTGTACTCCAAAACCTCCCGCTAGAAATAGCGGGAGGTTTTGCATTAGTTAGATACATGAACAATAACCGAAAATGGTTCTAGTACAAAATACGCATGAAATTCTTAATCCAGCCGATCGGAAAGTAAAAGGAAACGGAGCGGAGTTAGTCCTTCACCTATTAGCCCGTGAACTAATAAGGGCTGAGCGAGGTGATATCCTTATGACGGGAGAAGATGTTGATCCAACATTTCTTGGGCATATGGAAAATCTACTAGGATACCCTTCACGAAGATTCGAACTTAGGCACGCACCTGGTACAGTTGGTGCACAAGATGTAGTTCAGGCGTTTACTCGTGCTATGCAATCAGGAATTATTCAAGAAGGAATGCCTGTCGATCCCTATATCCAGACACCTGGCATGTTTCATGATATTACCAGTCTCAGTTTAATACCTGCATTTACCAAATTTCGGGAGGGAGTAGCAACGCTAGAAAGGCTTGGAAATAAAAGGTATTTCAGGGATATATGCACAAATTTTGGACTCCCTACCCCACTGACTTATTATGCTGACCTTACACCTACGAACAATAAAGAACGAGAACAAGGTGTTACTCAAGCACTGAGTCAAGCTTTGAAACTAGGTTCCTCAATTATTATCCAAGAAGCTACTTCAGGAGGAGGTGTTGGAACTTATATCTTTATGCGACAGGAAGATGGGAGATTCTCTTCTCAGCAAATCAATGACGGAACAGCCATGAAAGAAGATGAATTAAAAATTTGTGTTCAGCAATTAGCAGCTACAGCACATACCCATCAGGTTACGGACTTACTTATAGCTCAATTCATACCAAATAACTTTAGTCCATCAATTAACTGTTTTTTGGATGGTGAAGATGTTACACTTTATGGTTTTGCGAGACAAATTTCTGACCCAAATTCACTTGCTTGCGTCGGGCTCTTCTGGCCTACTAATGATCCGTGTCTGAAAGACTTGGAAGAAACAATTAAAAGTGAGTGGAAAATTCTAATTAATGAGGTTCGATCCCTTGGTAAGAATAAAATTCGTAGCCAACTTGGGTTTGACCTCATAATTTATGAAGAAAATGGCGAGTTCAAGCATGCATGGATTGAATGCAACGCAAGGAGGACAGCACTTACTCCATACTTAACAGCCATGAGCCTTCTTTACCCAGGCATCCTTGATAGAAAGACTTTAAAGGGATTAAGCATTGTAGATAAAAATATTCATATCCCTAACCCCATGATTACTCACGTGGTTCTAGGAGATGATCATATTCACGTTCCAAAAATAGCCACGAATACTGATCAAACTCTGAAATGGATGAACAGCCTTGGAATCCAAATATTTCATCCAGATAAAATGCCAGAAGGATTTGTCCCAATAGTGCCGCTAAATACGCATATTCGTCAGATTGCTGGAGTCTTTATAGGACTTGATCGCGAGAGAGTTACTGAAGCCTGGAAAAAAACGAAAACAAGCTTTTAATTATTATAGTTTATGAATTACAATAAACCCATGCTAAACCTAACCCAAACCCTTAAAACTCTCATCGCCTTTCCGACGTACGCGGGGAATCCGGTGAAGGCGGAGGATGTGCGTAAGCTGTATGGCTTTGTGCGGGAGAGTATTCCTGATGTGTATGAAAGTGATTTTGTGAGCTGCAACGGGCATGAGTCTATGCTTATCTACCGGAAAGGTCGCACCCCTGAAGCCTCACTCGTTCTCCAGTCCCATGTCGATGTTGTGCCCGGAGATGATGAACTGTTCACACCAAAAGTTGTTGGCGATATGCTCTACGGTCGTGGAGCTTTTGATATGAAATTCGCGATCGCCTGCTACATCAAACTACTCAACGACCTCGCCGATACCGACCTGAATATCGCGGTGTGGCTCACTTCCGATGAAGAAATCGGCGGGCAGAATGGCATACGATACCTGCTGAACGAAAAAGGTTTGACGTGTACATACGTATATCTGCCCGACGGGTCTACTGCCAATTGTATCACCACTTCTGTCAAAGGAGTTCTTCACTTTGAGCTTCAGGCGCGGGGAAACAGTGCTCATGGCTCCCGCCCCTGGGAAGGAGAAAACGCAATCGAAAAAATCCTGACGGCATACCAGGCGATTAAAAACCACGCTCTCTTTTCTGCGCACCACATGCCCGGCAACTGGCACAACACAATAAATATCGGCATGATCCAGGGTGGAGGTGCTGCCAATCAGGTGCCGGATTTTGCCAGTGCACAGTTTGATGTACGTTTTACTGAATCAAACCCACTCGGTGTAATCGAAAGAATTATTCACACAATTGCAGAAGAACATCAATGTGTATATAACAGGCTGGTTACGGGAAGTAATATGCATATAGAAGAGGGAAATCCATTCCTCAACACGTTTATACAGACAGTACAAAACCATAATTACCCGTTTGAGTTTACTAAAGACCATGGATCCTCAGATGCCCGGTTTTTTGCAGAAAAGCATATCCCGGTAATCATGTTTATGCCGGAAGGTGGAGGCTCTCATTCTGATCACGAATGGCTTAATCTCGCTCAACTGGAAAAGTATTATCAGGTACTAAAAGATTTTGTCGTCACTGGACAGAGTAAACCACGTCAAAAGCATATTATAGTACAGAAAACAGGCAAGGCGCACCAAAAGAAGTAGGGTATTTGACAAATCGCCTCTTGAATATAGTAAAAGGACAGTATCACTACCACTCTACTTCACCTCCATCGCGACCAGCCTGCCTCGTACAAGCAGCCTGTTTGTATCCATACCTGGGGGATGACAGGTCTGGAGCGTGACAACCCTGCCGTCTGCCGCAGACGTCAAGTAACTGGTATCATTCGCTGCTACTATTTTTCGCTCAAATACGAGAAAATCGTACTGCCTGTCTTCGTATACAATCGTAAACATATCATTAATCTCCATGTGTCGCATTAAAGTAAATACCGCGTTGTACCGGAGAATCTCCCAGGAGTTCACTGTGGAATGCGAGAATATCAAAGAATTACCATTATTCCCCGGAGGGACGGTTCCTTTTGCCCATCCTACTCCATCTTTTAATGCTTCTTTGACCTGATCAGGATTATTAATATCCACTTCAGGTACTACATTTTCATTGATATCCAGTTTTGGAATAATGATAGAAAACTGACGGTTCTTAGGTTCAGGAATGTCAACAACCGGCTCAAGAACTATACCTTGAGAAGCTTTTACGTCTTTTGGAAGGCCTTCATAGTACTTCTTACTGTTTTTCACATCCTCATCAAACACCCGCGCGAACGAGTACCTGATTTCCTGTACCATCAATTTACCGTACACAGAGGTAATCAGAATAAGAAGAATAACAAGAGCTGAGTTGATCATGATCAACCCGCGAATCTTCCTGCGTTTTTTCCGTTTAAAAGCAGAGTTAGCGTCTTCAGCCTGGGAAGCTTTATGACGGGCAATTGGCATGTTGTTGAGTAGCTTTTTCACATAAAATTATAGCATAAACATGCGGCAAATACAGCCCCATAGTCTTTTCTATTTCAATATAACATTACGCCCATAGAGAAACAATCGTGCAGGTTGGAACAAACAACCATAATCGTCTATAATCCCAGAGTATAAGCGCGTGTAGCTCAGTTGGATAGAGCAAGGCACTCCTAACGCCTAGGTCGCAGGTTCGACTCCTGCCACGCGTGCCATATCATAGGTACATCAACTCTTAGAAGAACAACATTTTCGTAAGATATTACCTTTCCCTCTACGCACTATTTCAACAACGTTAACCATCATATGAATCTCCATTGCAGCGCCACTCCTGTGTTGCAATTATTCATTATATTATATATTATACTCTATAATGAATACAACTGTTGCAATAGACCCGGCTTTTGTCAAATTATTAAAGACTCTTGCAAAGAAAAGAAATAAGAACCAGAAAGAAGTACTGCAGGAGATAATCACCAAAGAATATGAGGAAGAAAATAAAAAGGAAGGAACTTTAAGTGACTTTATGGCCTGGATTGAAACGGATTTAAAGCTGCCAAAAATTCCTGGTTATATTCCACTTGACCCTTCTGAAGAACTTGATATCGAAACTGATATTTAATATCATAGCACATACCTATGTTTTTAGTTGACTCAAACATATTAATACTACTTTTTTAATATAGTGCAATAGAGTCTAAAGAGTACTTACAACATGTATACAATACTAATGACATTTTCATTGTATTAGAATCGATTAAAACACTGAGTAACTCTGATCTTTTCATTCCCATGTACATTTTAGTAGAAACAGAGCTGGTATTGAGAGACAGAATTATCATGCGTATGATAGAACATTCTCCGAGCGCTAGTTCAATAAGTAACCTCAAAACCCTGTATCAAAATAAAGTGAAAATATTTATAGAAAGAATTCCCACTTCTTTCTCCATCCACTACCCTACGGACGACGTTATGAGTAATGGAGTACAGTATTATTCCAGGTTTTTTTCTAAGAACTCTCTTCCAGACAGCTTACTTCTTGCAGATGCTCAGGCAAATAGCATGACAATTATCTCTATCGACAAAAAGCTTTGTGCTACAGCAAAATTGCTTGACTTACCAATTTTCCCAGGCTCTCAATAACCCTTTTGGGACTTTTCAAGACATTTTATTATTACTACAATGTACTCCTTTACAGGGTACTCGTTTTTATGCATAAAACAGATCTTACAACAGAAAAAGTGCTGCTTGAAAGGGCGCAACAAGGTGCAGAAGGATTTACTGAGCTGTACAACTACTACGTAAAGGATGTGTACCGTTTCAGCTACGCCATGTTACTGGATCAGGGAGAAGCGGAGGACGTCACATCACAGGTATTTCTGGAATTTTATCGAAAGATTCAGGAAATAACCTGGCAGGGTGTGAGTCTGAAGAACTGGTTGTTCACAACGGCAAGATTCACTATCTACCGTAAGTGGAAAAAACCAGCCACCTATGAATACAATGATGATCGACATACGGAAAATGAAGCGGAAATCAGCTTTACAGATGAAATACTGACAAAAGACATGCTTGAAATCGTAAAAAAAGAAATCGAAGCGATGAAACCGAAAGAACGGGAAGTTATCATTCTCCGCCTGTGGGAAGAGAACAGCTTTACCGACATTGCCACGATCCTGCAAAGTACCGAATCAGCTGTTAAAAAGCGATTCTATAGAAGCATTGAAAAGCTGAGAGCACAACTGAAAGAAAAGGGACACAGAAACTTATGCGCGTTGCCGATTCTTTTCACATCAATACGCGAAGTACCATTACAGCTCGCGTACCATGTACCAACAAGTCTGACAGGCACACACAACATAAACAAAATAGTACATAATCAAACACCAAAACAACCAACCATGATAAAACAATTTATAACAACAAACGCTTTACCTGTCATTATCGCAGGAGGAGTAGTAATTACAGGAGTAGTCGGAGGAGTAACTTTATACCAGGCTAATAAGTCAGATGGGGATAGTAGCGATACATCCGCAGATACAACAACAATGGCACCAACCCCTGAACAAACTCAGGCAACGTCGACCCCAACTCAGGAGCCAACTTCAACCGTAACAGAATCAACCATAAACACTACAGTATCACCTTCTCAGGTACAAAATTTAACCAAAACATGCAATGCTCCTCAAATAGGGGTCACTTTCCAGATCCCTGAAAACTGGATCTGCGATAATACTGATGAACTTTTGGCAGAAAATGAGAACGTCCGTATACTAGTCTCTCAAGGAGGCAGAGGAGCAGGGTGTAGCGATATACCAGAAGCAGAAAGCAACTGCGAATATGTAGACTTTTATAAGAGAGACAACCTTGAAATTAACGCGATCTATCAGAACGATAAGCTTAACGAAATGATTGGAGTTCTGGACTTCGATAACTCAATTATAGTGTCAATAACAACAGTTGAATCAGGTAAAAGGGATTTAACTGAAGAAGAAAAGATAGTAGTAAAAGAAATTCTCGACACGATAAAAGTATCATAAGTTAAAACTAAGAACAAATATAGCCTCAGAGCATTCTCCTTAAACGCAAGGAAGACCCTTGACAACAATTATGGTCCCGCAGAACTTGCCCCACGGGGCAAGACAATGTAAGAACCAGTCTTAAAAATATTGGATCATTTTTACTTTTTTAAGTAAGAATAACCCCAAGGCATGCTTTATTCTAGCATGTTTTTTTTAAATGTTGAGCTCCTGATTTTGCCCGTGTAACAACCCTTGCCTCGACTTGCATTATAGTATTGTGCTATAATATACACATGTCCGCGCGGGAATACATCACAAACAAGCTCTACAAAAGGCACCAGTACATATTTATTCTCTCCAACGTTTTAGATCTCGCATTCACGCTTACAGTCCTTCATATCGGCTTTGTTGATGGGAACCCGATTATTAATTATTTTTCTGAGGCATTTGGTCCTACCGGTGTCATCGCACTAAAAGCAAGTTCAATACTCTTCGTGCTGACTATTCTCCATCATGTCAGAATCCGACAGATCCGCAAAGCGCTTCATGTGCTTCGTTTCTCAAATATTATTCTGATACTCGCCTCTGTGGGAAATGTGTATGTCCTCCAGGTGATCTAGTTTGTGGCTGAAAGATGAGAAGACAGGTAAGAGCATATAAACACGTAAAGTTGCAATCGATTATATATATTTTATATAATATAATCTCATACACCCGACTCATATTTTTAGTAAAGTATGTATAATGGGCTCCAATGGATCGAGAGGAACATAAATTGCAGCTGACTGGAATGGCACAAGATACTGTTAAAAAGAAAGAAAAATACACAGAGGAAGTAAGTGAGCATGATCAAACGAAGGTTACAGAACTACCGAAAATTGAAATTAGCCAGCAGAATGGCCTGATAACAGTTACGTTTTCTCCTCAATTCCTTACTGAGACAGCGAATGTTATCGTACCGGAAACGCCTCCTGCCTCTGAATCGACTTCATCAGAGAGTACGAAAACTGATGAAGATACAGAAGATAAGCCCAAAAAAAAGAAAAGTAAAAAAGTAGCTGTCGAGGAAGAAGAAATAGTGAAAAGCGGTATTATCAAAGGCTTCTGGCAATTCATCAGTCGAAACTCCGTCATGGCACTGGCTGTGGGTCTGGTAATTGGTTCTTCCACACAGGAAACCGTGAAAATTATCAATGAAAACATGATTACTCCACTTATCAGTGTTGTCATAGGCCTTTTTTCAGACAAAACATCATTAATCAGCTCTCTGCATTTTATTGTCCGTGGGCAGAAGTTCAACTATGGTCTGGTGATAGAAAATATGCTTAACTTTTTTATTACACTGTTTATTATTTATTTTGTTGTAAAAATCCTGCTTAAACGAAATGACCTCATTGAAGATCAGGATAAAGTGAAAGTCAAAAGCACAATGACTATTCGGGATTTGAATAGTTGAAATATTCTGCAATAATACCGCATGAAACATGCCCGACACCCACTGTACGTATTTAGCATTCTCACGGGATCTGCGTTTTTACTATCTTCAATTATTCTCGCTGTCTTCTTTCGCTCACCTCACTTTTACACGATGTTTGCATTCGGCTTCTGGCTTGTGCTGGACTGGATTGATTATAAACTCACTGGTTGGTCGCTTCTTGGATATTTCGCGAACAAAAAACATCGTGATATCTTTGTCGTCTTTTTTATACTCGCCACAATTTCTTGTTTCATAATCGATTATCTTTTTGGTGTTCGCCTTTACAAACTTTGGGAATGGCCCGCCTATGACCAGGTACACTTTATCCGCATGTACCTGGTAATGAATGTGACATTCATAATGGGCATGTACGAATTATACCGGGTTATACGGTGGACTGTTCGCCATGTCTTTCACAAAAAGCAGTTGTGGGCTATCCACCTGGCTCATCCGCTGGATATTTTTCTCTGGAAGGCAGCTCTGGTTACGGGAGTTACCTTGCTTGCTCTTCCGGTGTATCCCCTTATAACTGGCAATGACACACATATAGAATACGCACTTGGATTTTCATTTTTCGGTATGTTCCTGATAGCGGATTCTCTCACATTTTTTCTGGGCGGAAAGACTATGTTTGGGGCAATTGCACGAATGGATAACGTTTTTTTCCTCAGTATACTCCTCACAATAATCCTTGGTGCCGGTACAACCGAAGTACTCAATCTATTCGCAGGTGAATGGATCTACACTCGCATGCCATTTGATACCATCACTATCATGTCAATCCCCGTGTTTGTGTTCCTGGGCTGGATACCACTGATTTTCTCAAGTATCAGCTTAATCAAGCTGATCCGGAGACTGGATTATGTCAAAGATCATCACCTGCTTCACCTTGAAAATCTGAAGCAATTGAGAGTTTCCAGCTGAAGTTGTTGTAGTAATTCTGATATTGAACTTCACTGCCCGGACTCCGCCAAATGCATTGGGACTCATTTTTGCTATAATGAACTATTACTATAGTTTTATATGGCTTTATCGCTCAAACCTGAAGGGTTATTTGATGCTGGAGGTTTTGAAGTGACTAATTCTCTGCTTTCGTTTTTTATCATTGGA
>JBMCLJ010000019.1:0-17943 GCA_048615375.1 Candidatus Dojkabacteria bacterium
AGCGATTATTGAAGAAGAAGACGGAGAAATCGGATATGTCGGTACTGATGACGCGG
This sequence comes from Candidatus Dojkabacteria bacterium, assembly GCA_048615375.1. Classification (GTDB taxonomy): domain Bacteria; phylum Patescibacteriota; class Dojkabacteria; order JAOAGR01; family JAOAGR01; genus JBMCLJ01. The sequence goes on from JBMCLJ010000019.1 coordinate 57, forward strand.
TGATTTTTGTAAATTTTCGTTCTGACAGGGCAGTGCAGTTAAGTAAGAAGTTCACTGAATCGAGAATCCCAAACCTGCATTATCTTACCATGACCCAGTATCACGAAGATCTCGAATGCAGGATAGCGTTTCCTCCTGAAAGCGTAGAGAATACTTTTGGCGATGTTATCTCTGCCGCAGGGTTGAAGCAGCTAAGGATTACAGAAACAGAAAAGTATAATCACGTAACCTACTTTTTTAACGCGAAACGCAGCGAATCACTGGAAGGAGAAGACAGGATATTGCTCGATACCTACTCCAATATCGCGACTCATGACGAACGTCCGGAAATGCGAACACCTGACATAGCTCAGCAAATCCTTGAAGATATGAAAGCTTGTACGCATGACGTTATTATCGCGAATCTTTGTAATGCTGATATGGTTGGTCACACTGCGAAAATGTCAGCGATTAAAACAGCAGTAGAGACAGTTGATACCGCAATCGGGGCAATTGCCGAGATCGGCTTGAAACATGGATACGCTGTGATTCTAACTGCAGATCACGGGAACGCGGAAGAAACAATAGATGAACGTACAGGCGAACCGAAAACCAGCCACACAACGAATCCCGTCCCTCTTATCCTTGTAAGTAAACAACTTACATCACTCAAAAGAGATACAGGAACACTTATTGATATTGCACCTACCATGCTTAAAATCCTTGCACTGCCAAAACCGGTCGAAATGACTGGACAAAGTTTACAATAATGTCAATCACAGAAATTGTTTCAAAAAGGTCATCGCTTCGGGTTTTAAGTGGTATTTGCACTTTTTTACTGGTTTGTAATATCTTTTTAGCATTTTCGTGGAAAAACGACGCTGATACGCCAGAATTTACGTGGTTATATTCTGAAAGGTTACAAATGGAGCTGCCAGGATATCAAAACCAGACAGGAGAAGTCCTTGGAACTTTTATTGGAAAAAATGTTGTCGATACTGGTTCTCCTGATCTCAACAACGTGGAAATAGAAAATTACGCCTGGGTACCTCATTTTGATTTTTCGAATGGTCTGGCGAGTGCGAGAAAGAACTCCGCATCTTTGCGGGAAGTGCATATAACCGGTGGAAGTATATCCAGTTCTGGACAGCTGACATTTGTCCCCCAATTCTCTTCCTTTTTAAGTCAAGCAAAAACGATTGCCAGACCAATCGGTATTACTATTTATTCCGGTGGTGGAGGAGGTCTTACCTCATTACTTGATTCAAATGCTTTGCAAGAAGCTTTTATAAATAAATTATTCGATTATACTCGTAAATATTCTCATATCAGCGCCATAAATATTAATTTCGAAAAACTCAGTAACGCTGACGCGACGAAGTTTTTGAAATTTCTTTCGTTCCTCAGAACTTCCACACAAAATAACAATATAAAACTCTATGCGACGGTATTCCCGATCGGCGGGCATATCAACCAGTCACTGACAGCTGATGTCATAGGAAGCTACAGCAAACTGGCAGAAGTAAGCGATAAACTAGTACTTATGGGGTATGATTATGTTTTACATTTTGCTGATACTCCTGGCAGAGAAAATCCGAATGTTCCTGATTACTGGTTAAAGGAATTCTTATCTCAGGCGGTATCGCAGGTAAGTGCCTCAAAGCTTATCCTGGGATTACCTCTTTACGGATATGGCTTTACTACCAGTTCAAAGAGGATGACCACCAGTTACACGTATAGCCAGATCCAAAGCATTATTTCTCGTGAACAAAGACAGCCAGTACGAATACCAGAGTGGAATGAGATGAAGCTACAGCGGGGAAACGAAGTGATATACTTCCAGAACAAGGAAACGTTACATAGTAAAAATTCTATTGCCATTGAGTATGGGGTTGATCAAGTATTTTACTGGAGACTAGGGTCAGATGGAACGCTTCTCAACTAAACACAGCCAATAAGTAAACAGGGCAATACTAGACTTATAGTCATTTACGAATGTACCCCGAAATGTTACTATAAGTTATGCAATTACAAGGCAGATTAAGACTAAAAATTGCTATAGGCACGCTTTTAGTAGCGGTAGTTTCTGCAGTTGCTTTTCCAACTGTACTGCATGCTCAGGATAAACCCCATGACTTTAAAGATATCATCGCGGTAGTACAGGTACATACAGAAGGTGAATGTTTCAAGCATCCCAATGGTGTACAGGAATGTCCAGCATTTAGAGTATATTATGGTAACCGCGAAATTGGTGTTTTTCAGATTGATAACCACAAAAAAAATCATCAGACCTTCGAGATAGTGACTAATGTGAAAGATACATATCAGCCTGCTCCACGTGATGTGAAAATTGAGTTCACAAATGATAAATATTCAGAAACTGAAGACTCGAATCTCCGAATTAAACATATTGATTTATCAATACTTTCATCTCCAGAATCATACGGTTGCGAAGATGGCAACTATTCATGCAGGAATGAGTATGTAAAAGGATGGCAGCAGATTGATTATCATAAAAAGTCAACTGTGATGGATACACAGGATACCTATGGATATGAAGGTGAATTTAATGGCATCCCTCTTTTATACTACTTCAAAAATTATCAGCACAGTCCAAATAGTGAACAGGGAGTAGGGTGGATGCACTGGAATGGCACGGTACGTTACATTAAAAACCTGTAAGTAAAGTACATAACATTTTGGGACGCGGGAGATCGCGTCCTTTTTTTTATAGGTGGCAGTTTTGACTAAACAGAAATTCTATATCATAATCCCCTGGTTGGATGTGCCGATAAGTAATTAAGCGAGTGTGCCAATTTCCGACGGCTCCCGTTAGGTAATTTACATATTCACTCATTAAACTATTGTCACATTCACCTATGGCTCCATCGTATAGCGGTCTAGTACGCTACCCTCTCACGGTAGAAACCGGGGTTCGAGTCCCCGTGGAGTCACCATAAACGTTTACTTCTCGTGCAGCTTCATGGTAACGGTGCGCACTGGAAGTTTCTTCTGGTCGAAGTTGCGGATGGTAAGCTATCAGGTTCTACCTGATTGCTGTTGGTAGTGAAAATTTACACTGCGGTGTTTTTCTGGCATGATACGCCGTTATGAATCACTTGCATTCTTATCATGTACCGCATCCCCATTTTCATCTTTTACATCATTTATTGCACTCCAAGTCACGTAAGCTGGCGTTTTATGTACTGCTTGACACGATTTTCTGGCTTGTAATTGGTACCTTTGAGATAGCTTTTATTTATCGTCTGGCTCAGGTAGAAGGAAGTAATCCGCTTGAAGCGGTACTACAATTCTTTTTCATACTTTTTTCTACTTTATTTGTTTTTTTTCTTGTAGTTCCACGATTACTAGCGGGTCGAAGGCTCTATACCAGCTTTATTCTGAACCACGCTGTAAAAATTGTAATGTGTCTTGTCATTCTTTTTTTCTTTAATCAGTTACATCACCAGGCAGTGCTATTTATATTTGCAGCTTTAAAAGGACTCCAGGCAACGTTATATTTTTATACCTATCACTATGCGCATCTTAAATTACTGAATGATAATCAGCGATTCGTATTTGATATGAAAATACAGAGTCTCATCACGTTTTTGCCGGTAATTATACCGTTTATTACCGGACTTCTGATTTCTCAATTAAGCTTTGAGATATTTCCTCAGAATGAAAGACTTCCTGCGGGTTACAGCGTAATTTTTGTTATTGGAATTGTTATTTCTTTTTTAACTATACTTTTTTCACCAAAGATAAAAGAGGTATTTACATTTAATTTTACGTACAGAAAGCTGTTTCAGTATATCCTGTCCAGTAAATCCTTTGCGCTTAAAATGTATATGGGAACGTGGGCAATGAAGGATGCCGCTATTCTCATAGGTATCGGAGTGCTTAGTTTCCTGATTCTAGAGGATGAAATTTTTATTGGACTCTTTTCATCAATAATTTCACTTGCTGGAACTATATATTTTCTTTTCTTATCGAAACATATTGATCGTCTTTCTCATAATAGATTTCGTACATATCTTATTGGTGCTGCTGGCGATTCTCTTGGCAAGTTGATACTATCGGTGTTTACGACGCTTGGTTCGCTTATATGGAATGCGTGTATGGTAGTGTTTCTCGTTCCTTTAGAAGCGATTTTTGGTAATAACATAGCACTGCATGCAATAGATGATGATAGTAAGCACAGGTCTCTCCCTCCAGAAATGTATATTATTATGCGTGAAGTGATTTTCTTCCCCAGTAGAGTTATAGTAATAGGGATAGGATTATTACTTGCTAACTATTCACAATCGAATACGGAAGCTATAAGAACAATGTTGTTACTTATCCCTTTAGTTGGAGTTATTACCGCGATATGTATATTCCGGCTTGATAGAATCGTGAAACTCAGACTGTAAAAATAGCCCGCATACTGCAGGCTAATCTTCACAAAACCCTCCCATATAGTCTTTCACATTGCTACTTTACAGCAATCTTTTTTGAAGTTGACTTTGTCAGCTTTGGTAAGGTGATTTTCAAAACCCCTTTGTCAAACTTCGCGTCAACTTTTTCAACGTCAACATTTCCAGGAAGCATGACCGTCCTTGAAAATGTTGCAGAGTACATTTCCCTGATATGATATTTTTTCTTTTTATCCTCGGACGCTTCCATTGTCTCTCCTGAAATCGTCAGATATCTGTCTTCAACCGCGATATCGATATCCTCAGGCTTGAGTGCTGGTACTGCAATTGAAGCTTCTACTATATACTTGTCTTCTTCTTCGCTCATGTTGACAGGCAATTGCTGTATTCCCGCATCCCATTCTGTTGGAAGCATTGGGAATGATGAACGCATTTCATCGAATATTCTGAATGGATCACGTGGATCCCATACTTTTATTTGTGCCATAGTTTTTTTCTCTTTATATATAAATTGTATGTAAATAATTGTTACAGATCTGTTTCGCATTTAGCGCTTATTAACGTCGTCTGCTAACACTGCAATGGTACCATAGCTCGGTTATTTGTCAAGAGTAGAGGGAAGTCACATACTATTGACCAATTATTGGGAAACATATAGATTGGTGTATGAAAAAACAGATTGTATACACGTGTTTTTTTAGTGCTGCTTTGTTTTTTTCAGGGTTATCAATAGTTTCCGCGGAAACATATAATTCAAATGATTCCAGTTATAGACTGGAGTTAAGCGAAAATAGCATTGGATACGATGGAAATAACCCTGGTGCGGCGGATCAGCACTCAGAGTTTAAGCTTTCAGGCAGTGTAGAAGTGTTCGATGGCGGGTATGGTGATACCACGCAAACGGGAGACTTTAAAATTAAAAGCGGTCTTCAGCCTACATTTGAAGCAAATGTACCGGAACTGAGCGTTCTTACAAATGATGACAGTGATGTACAACTGTACGATAAACTGGTATTCACTATAAACCCGAATGGAAACCCTGTTACCGCTGATGGCACGTATTTTGCTGTTCAGATTAGTACTACATCAGATTTTTCTACCTTTAATTATGTAAACCCAACAAATTTCCAACCGGATATAGTTACTGCAAGTGATCTATCAATTTATTTTAAACCATGTGCACAAACTACTACCGATCCACTGGACGATAATCGATGGGACTGTGGAAATATTTCAGGGCTGAAACGATATATTCAAGGTTTGGAAACCAATGTTACCTATTATGTCAGGGTCACCGCGATGAATGGTGATTTTACTCATTCTGAACCTGGGCCAGCGTTATCAGCCACTACTGCATCAATTATATTATACCTGGCTCTCGACAGTAACGCGAGTGAGTTTGGCGCACTGAAATCAGGCCAGGTAAACACTGCTTCTCCAGCTACACAGGTGACTGCTAGAACAAATGCCCAGAACGGCTATACCGTCAGTATCCAGGGAACAGGAGATGGAGTGACTCCTGAATCCGGATTGTACGCTTCGGCAGTTAACTACTTACTTGCTTCTACCAGTGGTAACTTAAGCGCCATGACTGATGCGGAAGGGTATGGCATATTCGCTGACCAGATAAGCGGCAGCTCAGCAATTGATCCTAAGTGGGATCAGGGGCAGGCAGGAAGGGATGCGACCTATGTTGGTCAGCTCATGTCTGCATCATCTGAAGTACTGTTTCAAAACGCAAATCCTACCGATGCAACCGGTGACATTATCCAAACCAACTATTTAGCAACCACATCCCTTACTTCGCCAGCATCCAAGGGATACCAGGATATATTAATATTCACTATACACGCTCACTTCTAGCACTATACCATGATGAGTGATAAATCTACTGAGTTGCAGTTTCATTGTACACGTACCGTTGGTACAAAATTTCTTTATTGCATGCTATGTTTGCTGGTATGCGTGATTTTTTTGCTCCTTATATCGGTGCATCTGAAAGTGGTTCTGAAGTTTCTATTGTACCTGCGCTTGTTCAGCGATCAGGTACGTCTCAAGAACCTGTCAAAGCCGACTTTAAACTCACCTATAAAAACATGACTAAACTGAAGGTAGCCTATAAATATTATGAAAGTAATGCTGAGCTTACTGAGTTTACAGAATCAGAACTATTTTCCACATCAGCAGATGTAAATGCCGCAATATTAGTTGATGCAGTTAGATTTGATATGAATATTGATACGTCTGGCATGGTTGATAAAACTTATTTCCTGTTGTGGAAAATTATTTTGAACGGAAAGCAAACAAACACCAATATACAAAGTACTGTTTCCGTGAGCGTTCCCTTCAGGATAACCATTAATGATTCTGGAAGTAACCCACTTCCTATTGTGAACATCAAGCCAGAAAAGAAACTATATATCTTCGATCAAAGCATAGAAGTTACTACCCAGGCATTTAATGATTCAGAGAAGATTATCAATTACGGTGCAGAAATAATCGCTCATCGAGGAGATTCAGACTCCAGCATCATGGCAAGAAATATCACAAATCAACAAGGTATGCTCTTACCAAAAGAGGGATTAGATGAGAATGTAATAGTGCGTGATCTACCAAATACTCTTGGATTCCTGCCCTATACAGGCAAGGTTGATCTTTTTGTACGTGGTACGGCAAATAATGAACGGCATTTTCATACAGCTACAGTAAGTGTATGGATCATTCCATATCAATCAATCCTTGTTTTACTTGTTGCAGGAATAATATTTGCCGCTCTCTTGACAAGGTCAGCAAAACACTTTAGATTTAATTCTGGAAATGTTGTAAAAAAGAATAAGACGAAGTTGTGAGCTTCGTCTTATTACTAAGGTTGGAACCTTGAGGTGTTATCCCGCGTGTTTCATCATTTGATCTTATGCTCAAGAAGGCCATAACCCGATATGCCTTCTTCTCTCTGTACCCGATAAAGAACTGAATATCTTCCATTTGAAACATTCTTAAAAAGTAAGCACTCCTTTCCTGTCATTTCAAGTATCTGGATTGCTTCTGGGACGTGCAGGGGCGTATTGTCGTAAAAACTCCTTCTTTCCACAATTGAATTGCCTGTTATACTATCGTAGTACGCTTCAGTAACAGAACGTTCTTCTGACTCTGGAAGAATACTGGCTTCTGGTGTTGCTGCGTACTCGGAGCCAGTACCAGTCGTCTTTTTCGTGTCTGTTCTTTTGTCTACGATTTTACCCAGTCTGTAATAAAACTTATCAGCAATTATATCTACAAGTTTGTATAAATCAGCACCTTTTTCTTTAACAATAAAACCAGTATTTGCCGCTTCAACGGTAAGACTGATTTTATATGTTTTACCACTTTTCTCCGAATCTTTTACAACATTGCAATACATGGATATAATGTCCTTGGAGAGAGAGGGTTTTTTTTGAAGCTTTTTTGAAATGTATTGACTTACTGTCGGAGAATATGTAGTGTTAACAAATTTTGTTTGGATTTTTTGGTTGTTTTTCATAGTTGTTTACTTTCCCTCCTCAATCAATATACTAGCAGAATTTTTTTGAGTGTAAATATTTAACCGTAATATAAGGCTTTATGTCTATAGTGTTCAAGAAATGTTTAATATAAGATAATTGAGTATGAAATATCTATTATTATTATTCATAAAAATGTATCAAATATTATTCTCATTTGATCATGGCATTCCTTCGAAATTATTTCCTCATGTGCGTATTTGCATATATCACCCCAGTTGTTCAGCTTATGGATATGAGTCAATAAAGCGATATGGTTCGATTATTGGAGGGTATCTTTCCATTCACCGTGTATTGCGTTGCGGACCATGGTCTGAAGGCGGACTTGATCCAGTGAAAGACATTAATCTGAAGGGGTGGAAAAAGATTATTACTTATATTTAGCGCATTTTGTAGAAACACATTTTGGGTGTATCATACGAACACACATAAACCCTTAGTGCATGAATAAAGCATTTAAAATAGACATTCCTCTATTCATTGCTTCGATTACGATTATAGCGATTGGTCTTTTTACACTATTTTCATTAATGAATGCTGGTGGAGAAGGGAGGAATTCAATATTTGCTACAGCATTTACAAATCAACTGGTATTTGCACTTATTGGCATATTACTATCCATCGCTGTATTTATGATTTCTCCAGTATACTTAAAGTTCCGCTTTATTATCATTGCAATATATGTCGGAACAATTATTCTCTTGATTGCTACCTTGATTTTTGGAAAGGATATTGAGGGTATCGAAGGAGTCAGGCGATGGATCACGATCGGTAGCACAACTCTCGAGGACGGTTCGGTAGTCGGCGGCATCACCATTCAGGCTTCTGAGTTTACAAAGTTTACTATGATATTGGTAATAGCGGGCATACTTACCCTTGTACACCCTGGAAAAGATCAGGGTAAGATCTCTCCTCAGAATAAAGCTCTGTATTATATCTATCAAAACAGAACATTACTGGTTTCTATAATTTTAAGCATATTTGTTATAGCAATGGTGTATGCCCAGAAGTCATTAAGTGTAACAATTGTAATTTCACTCATCTTATTCTCCGTCATTTTTGCTTCTTTGAAACATAAGTATTTTTTGCTCAGTTCTATCCATATTTTTCTCACATCGTTTATTGCAGCACAAGGAATTATTCCTGTAGCCTGGTCGTTGAAAATCGTATTGATTCTAAGTATACCAGTTGTAATAGGTATGTACTTTTTTATGAAGAAGAAATCCCTCGTTGTAATGTGTCTCATCTGTTTGGCAGGTATCTTTTCAGGGGTAGTTATCGCGAATCTTGTTTGGAATAACGTGCTTCAGGATTATATGAAAGAACGCGTAGAGACGTTCTTTGACCCTGACCGTGATGCCCAAAATGAAGGATTTCAACAGGAGCAGGCGAAAATTTCTATTGGTGCCGGGCAGTTTTTTGGTCAAGGTTTTCGGGAAGTAAGCGAGTATCAGGTAGAACAGCTGCCTGTCCCTACTACTGACTTTATTTTTGCAATTTTTGGCTACAAATTCGGTTATCTAGGTACAACTATACTTGTATTACTGTATCTGGTGCTTATAGGAAGACTTTTTTACCTTGCTGACGTTATGCAGGATAGATATAGCAGCCTTGTACTTACAGGTATCGGAACAATGATATTAGTACAGTTCTTCTTTAATATCGGGATGAATCTGGACTTACTACCAGTTGGTGGTACCACACTTCCTCTGATGAGTGCTGGTGGTTCTTCACTTATTACGACGATGGTAGCGTTAGCATTTGCACAAAGTGTTATCGCTCACAATCATTTGGAAAAGAATGTTTACAGGAGGCGCGATAAAGTGCTTATTAATGGCTGGAATGTGTAGGTGAATAAACTACTTTTTTTCCAGTACCAATGCGTCTTCAGTAACTTTAAGTTGATAGGTTATTTCATTGTTCTGCACGTTAACTCCCGCGCTGGAAATGTTCACGCTTTGTGCAATCCAGTCATAGCTATCCGGGTTATCCTGAAGTCGCGTAGCGAATTCGTCTGATCCACCATTAAGACTTTTTATAGTTCTTTCGAATCTATCCTCGTCTTCCGGGTCTCGAAAATCAGATTTTAAACGGTAAATCTTATATACGGGTTTTACATTAGCCAGTGTCACCCAATCCTTCCATCGTATCATGTCCGCGTCAACAAAAAACTGATCTCCTGTCATTTCTACAACTACTTCCTCATCAGCAGAGCTGGCCTCCGAGCCAAAAATTGCCCAGAACCCTGACACATCGTTTACGGGCTTATACGTAACGGTAAAAGTTGGTTGATCATTGACGATAGTTTTTTCGGAGACAGTGATTTCCGCGGCTACTGTTTCCTGTGTAAATACACGAAAGGTGTGCAACCAGACTCCCGCCGCGACGATAGCTCCAATAATTAAAAATATTGTAAGCAGCAAAACAGCTGAAGCGAGTAGAGTAGTAATACTTCGTTTCTTCTTGACCTTTGTTACTTTTTTTACGATTACCTGGGGTTTTTGAGGAGCTGATTGAGTTGTTGACATGCTATATTATCTGATGTTGGAGATAGAACGTCAACCTAATATAAGATGATCTACACTGTTAAGCTAGACTGTACAAGATGTATGCAAAAATGCACATTAATTGCGCAGATACACTTGGAGTAATATTACCCTCTGCAGACGAATATATTGAATTAATGTATAAATATTTTATTATTGCCATAAGTTTAGCATGGCAAGGCATGACAGTATGTTCATGACCATGTTATGATGATAAATAATATAAGATATTGAAAATAAGTATGATATATATATAATATCCCGTTGTTCTATTCCCCGCTTGAATGCCACCGTTTGCAGTTTATAAGTGTACAGTGATTTAACTAGATTTTTATATGTATTCACATCTATCACCATCACAATCATCAAACTCACCAAACGCTCCCAGGATGTTCCTCTTCTACACAATTTCAGCCAGTGATACGAAAAAACGCTGGATACATAAAGCTCACGCACATGGCAAGCTGGTACTTGAAGAAGAGCGGATTATTATGCATATTTTTAAGAACTCATCGGAGCATATCTTCTCATTAGACGAACATGTCATTCAGCTACAGAATAAGCAGGGGTTACTACTGGATCAGAATTTACCTTCACAGGGTGTTTTCGACTCACAGTTTACGCCGTACCTGTCTGTCGGAAGTCATTCGCGTATGTTTACGGTGGCTCTGGTAGACGAACATCTTCATCGAAGGGATAGAAAAACGTACACATTCAGCTCAGCGAAAACCTATGGGGTACTGCTGCTTCACTTGCAGAAATTACAAGGAAAGAAAGATAAACTCGGGGGATATCTTCACGTCCTGCAAAAAGACGAGAAGGATATATTTAGGGATTTGCTTGTTCCAAATATGGTTACGTTTATCCTGGCAATACTCACACTCCTTGTTTCGTTGCTTACCTTGTCTATTTCTCCCGAGTTCGCGCGAATACCGGTAGTATTATTCTTTATCGCAATCGTAGCGCTAGGCGCGATTTACCTGATAGGCTATGTGCGAGCTACAAACTACAGAAAACAGGTTAAGCAGATCCTGCGGGAAGAAGTATAGACCCCGCATCCACCATCTACTGAACTAAGAGGAGGTAAAATCCAATGAGTTCAGAACAACAAATAATTAAAGAATCGATGAAGACGAAAAAGCTTTCCCATAGGGAAATGATCCGTCATCAGGCAATACTATTCAAGTTAAAAGGTCTAACCCATCGAGAGATAAGTTGATTTACTTGATATAACAGGACTTACGCACCGTCTAAATAGCTCATTATATTAATCTTTTCTACATAATCCCTCTCTAAAGATGCTCTCATTTTTAACTCATACAGCGATGGAGATCCCCAAAGTGGTTATTCTGTTTGTGAAGTGAGTGACACTCACACTTCTCAAAACCCGGTTCAGACTTGATAAACCTGAATACTTCCTCAATCTTCCACCTGATACGGTAGACAGTACGCTGTTTTTTACCATCTATCTCCAGATCATTCGTGATGAAGTATTTCTTACGGTGTCGTGTTACCTGCACCGATAGTTTGATATCCTTGAGCTTCCCCTGCTCAGTCCAATAGGGTCGTTTCCTGGTATGTACCTGCGTACCATTCAGTACACGGTTTGTCTTGCACTGGGAGTAAAACTTGAATCCACGGCTATCAAGGTACTTCATTATTTTGTCGCTTGCATAAAAGGAATCGAATAAAAAACCTTTTGGTTGGATCTGTAACGTGTACAGGCAGTACTCAAACAATTTGAGAGCAAGGTCTGTTTTGGTTTCTTTTTTTCCTGCCTGATAGATCTTCCACCCTACATGGAAGGTGAGACTCCCATTGGTTCATACCACAACCACAAGATGGTAACCCAGAATATATTTGTTTTTTCTGTGGGAAAATATCCATGAAAGGTTATCAAGTATATTTGCATAGGACTTATCAACATCGGTCTCATCTACGACAAGATAGCCATTATTGAGATCTACAGCACGCAGAAAAAACTGAAGATACTGTCTCCAGGAAAACTTTTTTCCTAAGGCTCTGGTAAGAGCATCCTGAGAGAGCCTGGAAAACAAGGATATACATCCTATATTAAATTTCCAGGGAGCCGATAGGAATGCTAAAAAATATGGTATTATTGTTTTAGGCAGATGCATATTAGAGTCAGTAATATGTAATTCTGCCTATTATTATAAACTTTTTTACCTGGTGCGGAAGTCCTGCTATAATTATATTTAACCACTATACGAGCAGCCAAGGCAAACCGCCGAGGTACAGATTTTTGGAAAAAGCCAGTGGAATTTTACACTTCCAATAGCAGCGTCTCTCGAATCCTCAATGGGCCAAAAATCTGACACGACTATCGATATTAGTACGTCGACCCCTCGTTTACCTCCTACAAAATCATCATATGTTTCTGGACTTACTGCAGAATATAATTAAAAAAATGAACGAAGGGATTGAAAGCAATGAAGTAATTTAAGAATTGTTCATCACTCAACTGTATTGAGAATTGTGTATACTACACTACATACCATGACCCACAACTCACAATTCCAAAAATTCCTCAACTACCTCAACAACAATATTTTTTACATCTTTAATGCCAGCATTTTATCGTTCTCTGTGCTACTATTCTTTTATTTGCTCAAGAGAATTGAACCGCCACATTCGGTGGCAGTCCTCGACACAAAACTGAGTGCATACTTTATGAACGCGAGGCTTGCCTGGCTTGATAGAATAATGAAAGTTATTACTACACTTGGTGACCCTGGTATGGTAGCGTTTTTTTCTATACTTCTCGCCTACTATTTTTACAGAAATAAGAATTGGAATACGCTCGTCGCTTTCAGTGTTGCTATCGGTGGTGGTGGATTCTTTGTCTGGATCACGAAACGACTTATTAAACGCGATCGTCCAGTACTCCTTGATACCCTTGGCCCGCAACGTACTTCATACAGTTTTCCCAGCGGGCATAGCTTCGGTGCTGTGCTATTATATGGCTTTTCTATGTATATTGTACATAGTATGTGTACTTCAGGCATTTCCAAGGCACTTACTGTATCAATATTCATAGCATTAATACTACTTGTAGGCTTTAGTAGAGTATATTCCGGCAGGCACTATCTTTCAGACGTTCTCGCCAGTTACTCCGCGGGATCCGCTTGGCTCGCCCTCATTGTCAGTGCACTTAAAACCAGACAAGCAACTACACAAAAAGGATTTACTCTAGAGTGATAATTTTTAGTATACGAGGAACAAGCTTGATAGTAACGGGTGTATAACCAATGATATCACCGTCTGCCTGTACAGGGAGTCGCTTCCTGCTCTCTATAGTAATGGTATTCACATGTGAGAAATACGCGAGATCTTTATCCTTGCGAGTATGTACTTTATGGAACATCATTTTGTATATTAGTTTAAGCATTTGTGTGATAGAGTATTTCTTGAATACCAGAACATCTGCAAGACCGTCGTCCGGTCGCACCGTTGGTCCGAGAGTAATAAATGGGAAAAGCAGTCTACCGAAGTTTGTGACAACTATATCAGATGCTTTAAATGTAGCGATTGACGACTGATTAATATGCAAGGTAAATGTTCTGCGGTTACATCCAAAGTGATTTATTATCCCTCGACGTATATAGGCGAAACTTTTATAAAGCCTTTTTTCTTCACCAGTGAGGTTTTGTATTGTGAGCGAGCTGATCCCCACGCTGATACGCAGGAAGTAGAGAATCCCATTTGCCTCGAGGGCATCGATTTCTTTGTACGCATTAGATTGTTTCAGTATAGTGAGTGCCTGGTGGGTATCAAGCGGAACGCCTACTTCCCTTGCGAGTATATTTGCGGTTCCTACAGGGATGATCCCGAAACGTGGTTTCTTTGAAAAATTTGCCACAACATGCGCCAGGGTAGAGACAGTACCATCCCCACCAGCGGCTGCAAGAATATCATAATCTTTATTATTGCAGGCTTCTCGTACTTGAGTTTCGATAGATGCTTTGCGATTGGCGAGAACTATTTCGTATTCATACTTTTTTGACGAGAATAAATTCTCGATGTCTTCTACAAGTTCATCAAGCCGTACGCTCCCGGATTTCGGGTTAATAAAAAATAAAATTCTTGTAAGAGCTTTACTCATGAAGATATAGTAGGTATGTAGTCGAGGAATACAGCATAGGATGTAGGGATTTTTAAAAGATCTATTGTATTTGATATAATTCAAAGTGTGAATAATGATAATACAGCGCTTTATCTGGGTAGAATTGTTAATGCTGGCAAGAGGAGAAGAGTAACTACACAGAAGTGTAGGGATTTAAGTGAAATGCTTTTAGAGCGCAGTTCTGATATACCATTCATAAAGCTAAGGACTAATAGTCACCCTCACATCGTGCAAGATGGAATGACACCAAGATACGCACCTTTTATGAGTGGCATACTCGTACCTGAAAATGAAGGGTATGGTCATGATTTATTCTCTTTTATATACGACCATGGAGATTTAGAACACAGATCTTGTATATGGCTTGCATTGTTCGCAAATACTATTTTTTTTAAAATTCGTGAATCCAGCAGACGCAATATTTCTTCATCTGTTTATCAAGGTATTTTTGACGCTGGCTTACGATTTAAGACATATCCATGGGATATTCAAAGTAGAGTTTCTTCCCCTCTTGATTCTCCTGATATAATCAGTAACCTTGAAAAAGCGCTGTTTCCCGGTACATTTTTGTATCGTACTGATCCAATTGTAAATCTCCCTCCTTTCTATGCCGTAGATATGGTATCCTACGTCGACGCGACACGTTTACCCAAAAACACCTGATTCCTGCTACAATCACTTGCATAATTATGAGTAATTCACAACAATACATTATCCCAATTGATGGAGGAAATGCTACCGGTAAAAGTTTTTTAGGAATGGAGTTCGCGAAGCGGATTGGATTTACGTTTATGGACAGCGGACTGGTGTACCGTGTTGCAACACTCGCTGTGCTTGAAGAGCGTGTAAATATCCATGATGGAAAGATATGCGCGAAACTTCTTGACGGGATTGACATGGTTTTTGAGATTCAAGAAAAAGATAAAACGCTGACCCAACACGTACGGGTAGGAGGATTGGATATTACCAGGCTTCTTCACGAGCCGAGAATACACGAGTATGTATCCACCGTAGCTGCACATCCTGAAGTACGTGAAGCAGCGAAGCGCGTTTACCACAGAATAATCGCCAATAAACCTACTGTTATGGCAGGGAGGGATATAGGGACTGTAATTTTTCCCGATGCCAGGCTGAAATTTTTTATTACAGCTGACTTTGATTTACGCGCGAGGAGGCGTATGAAACAACTGGGAATAACCGGGGAGGAACAGTATGAAAAAATCAAGCGAACTATTATTACCAGGGACGAAGCAGACTCTCAACGCAAGACAGCACCATTACAAAAAGCTACCGATGCTCTGGAAATCACCAATAACGGCACGCCCGAAGAAGCACTTGCTGAGATGATAAAACAGTATCAATCAAGGATTGGTAGTTGATACTGACATTGATCTTCAAGATCATTGGCATTTTCTCAATTATCTATTCATTTCCATAATCTCCGTAAGGATATTTTTTTTGAGTACTCAAGCGAACCAATTTCAAAAAGTTTGAACGCGAGATAAAATGTTCCTATGACTGTCGCGATGAGTATTGCTCCGGTAAGAACGAATTCCAGTATAGATAGTTCATCCAGCGCGCTGCGAAAGAGCAGGACGAGCGGAGCGGTAAAAGGAATGTAACTCAATATCCTCGCCAGTGTCCCCGATGGGTCAGTAATGATTAATGAAGCGAAGTAAACCGGCATAATTGACATAATTATGAACACGGAAGAAAAACCTTGCGCGTCTTTATACGTTGGTACCGCTGCGCCAACGCCAACCATAATGTTACCGAGAATCAGGAATCCGCAAACAAGATAAAACAAACTGATCAGGATCTGCACTGGATCGACAGAAATACCGGAAAAATCAATATCTACTGGAAGATTAAGACCGACAATTGGAATAATTACCGCGCCAAAAGCAACTAAAATAAGCAACTGAGTAAATATCACCCCGACCTGCCCGAAAATTTTACCTAGAATCAATTCACGGGGAGTTACAATAGAAAGAATAATCTCAATCATTCTGTTTTCCTTTTCCTCAGAAACGCTCATTAAAAGATAACTTGTTGCAAATGAAATCAGTACGAAATATACAACAATTGTAAAAACAGGGATAATAAAGTCTTCTAATGACCTGTCAACCCGTTCTCCCTCGTCAAATTCAACTGTACTAAACTCATATTCCGCCTGCAGAGCCAGCCGTCTCTCTTCGTCCTCAATATCATTAATCACGCTACTACGTATAAGATCCTCGGCAAACTCATTAAACGAAACTCCACCAAAAACTCCCTCTGACTGTACGTATATATCTATCTTCTCTTCACCACGCAGATCTCGAGGGAACTGGATGTACGCTTTCACTTCGCCACTGCGTACTTGTTCAACAGCTTCCTCAGCTTGACTTTCTGCATCTACTATAAAATTGATATTTTCCGGAAGACCTTCAGTATCGATAATTCCTGATCTATCCTGAATAAGAATCTTATTTGCACCTTCTACCTGTTCACGAAGAGATTGTTCAGACTGTGCAGCAGAAAAACCTGAAATTACCGCTATAATCACCATGAAAACCGGAAGGAGCAGGGTAGAGATCCAGAATGTTTTTTTTCTGACAACTTTTACATATTCTCTTTTTGCAACTAATAATGTGTTATGCATTATCTTTTGAAACTTTAACAAATATCGCGTGGAGGGAAGGCGCGGATACTTCAAAATGAGTTATTTTTACATCCTTGGAGATAAGGTATTTCAAAACATCCTGAGGTGTACAGTTATTTTGTGGCTCCAGTTCAGCATACCTGTTTTCAACGCGCGCAGCATACATGTCATTATTTTCGGGTAGTTTTCCTTCAAAACGAACCCGAATCATATGTGTCCCAAAGCTTTCTTTTATCTCTTCAAGCGTGCCATATAAAGCCCGCTTGCCATCTTTAATCATTACTAGCCGATCGGCGATTTTTTCCGCTTCTTCCATTTGGTGTGTACTGAATACAATGGTTGAGCCGCTTTTATTGAGTTCAAGAAGCATATCCAGCAATAAATCACGATTAACGGGGTCGAGCCCTTTAGTAGGTTCGTCAAGAATAAGTAACTCTGGTGAATTAATAACCGTAATTCCAAGTTGGATCTTTTGTTGCTGCCCTGAGGAAAGTTTCTTGATTTCAGTATCCTTCTTGTCGGAGAGCTCCACGCGTTTGAGATATTCCAGCGCGCGTTTTTCGGCTTGAGCTGCTTCCAGACCTTTAATTCTACCGAAATACACGAGGGTTTCTAGC
>JBMCLJ010000020.1:0-17142 GCA_048615375.1 Candidatus Dojkabacteria bacterium
GGCAGGAAGTCGTACTTTTTCGGGTCAATGACTTCGATGGTGCCTGTATTGGTTAAGAAGCGCAAGTATTCAGGAATCGGATACGCTGAACACGAATGCGCGGTTTTTCCTAATGCTCGAAGCATCTTCTGCAGCGCAAGTGAAGCTCCAATACTGTCGGCGTCCGGCTTGGAATTAAGGATAAGAATGGTGCGTGAATTGTATATTAAGTTCGTAAGATTCCGGAACATAGGTTTGATTTAATTTTGATAACGTGAGTGGCTAAAAACCAAGAATACTTCGGTACAGAGAGGTGAAGGGCGAGAAGAGAATGCCGAGGAGTGAGGAATTGCCAAAGAACGGGATTATGAGCGCCATGATAATCAGTGGCGCGTAGGGAATAAAAAACTGGTCTATGATCCTGTTAATTGTTGGATGGAGATATCCCCATATTTTGCTCCCATCAAGAGGGTATATCGGTAACAGATTGAAGAGAGCCAGAGAGATATTAAACATGCCGATAAACGGTAGCGCGTACACCAGCGTAGCGAGTACCTCTCCAACGGTAGTAGACGGGAATGAAAACTGGCTTAGCACGATAAAACCTACGGCATACAGTACCGATTGAAGAATGTTAGAAACAGGTCCCGCGAGAGAAACAAACATAAGACCCTGAACCGGGTTTTGGAAATTCCCGTGATTAACTGGAACGGGTTTGCCATAGCCAAAGTAAGTAAAGGTTATCAGCAGGAATCCCAGGACGTCAAAGTGCTTTAGCGGGTTAAGGTTCATTCGGTCATTCACCTTTGCCGTGTCATCGCCCAGCTTGTGCGCTGACCAGGCGTGAGCAAATTCATGCACGGTAATGGAGAAAAGGAGTCCCAAAAATACAAAAAGCCAAAGCATGACACTCGGCGTATAGCTGAACACCTGACCGTTAGAAATTTTTACCCAGATAGTTGGATCGGTACTTGGAAACAATACTTGCCAGAACATCTTTACATTATACCAGAATTTGTTCCGGGGAAAATCAGTACTTTGTGAAGTATGAAAAGTAATTATCTTGTTAGTAAAAAACAACGACCCTGAAGCGGGTCGTTGCGTTAAAGCGTGTACACAGTTTATTTTTTCTTTGCCCTTGCAACAGTATTTGATTTTTTAGACTTGCCGGCAATGGTTCTGTAGATAACAAAACCTACTATGACTACAAGAAGAGTAATAATCATAATAATGATCTGAATCGGGAAAATGTAAAAGTCCGCAGTCTGCTCATAGACCATTACTTCATCCCCAAGCCCCGCTTCAGGAGCTGGCTTTATCCGTGCCTGGTAGGTCGCGTAATGTTTGCCAAATTTAAAGTCAAAAAACTTACCCCAGTTCAGCTTGTTTTCTATCTGACCTTCAGTATTCACAGTTTGTGTTATAAATCCACCGGTTGAAAAATCAAATCGGAAATTCCGGTTATTATTCTGCTGGACAGTAAGATCATTCGGGTTGAATTCAAACTGTTCGATCGGGTTTGCCTTATCTCCTTTATGGATAAATACGTTCCCATAGGGAAGAATGTAAATATTACTCGGATTATTTACATTAACATTAACCCGTGCAGTGCCTCCTGTAAAGAAGGTTTTTTCAATATTGATTATGTCGCTGATGTACATTGAAGACTCCTCTTCACCTGACTGGAAGTTTATGTCGCCACCAATCGTAAGAAGAACCGGGAGGCCAAGTTGATCTTTTGCACCCACCACAATATCTTCCCCGTTATCGAGACGCTCGCTTTCAGTTCGTGGGAAAAGTATGAGTGCAGAATGCGTGCCGGGCGCGGCATCATCCGGGATATTAACTTTATACGTGAATTCCCGTTGTTCGTTGTGAGCGAGAGTAACCTTAGGTGCTTCAAGAACAAACCACTTCGCGAAGTCATTCTTGAGCGCCCGTTCTGCATCGTCTATGACGGGGAGTCCTTCGTCGTCCTGGATAAAGTTAGCTGTCCATGGATAGACATCCACATTCGCTACAGTTTCAAAGTCATTCGTCAACGTATACGTTGCGGTGACAGTCTGTCCCCGTTCCCCTTGCAGGGTCTGGACAAGCGGGCTAAGTATGAGGCCACGTTTGGAGTTTGGATCTCCAGGTTTCAGTTCTTCACCTGCTCGTACTATGAGTGGAGAAGAAAGAAGTATGAATAACAGGACTATAGTTAGTACTTTGGAAATGCGATTGAGCATTGGCAACAATAAGAAATCTAATAAGCTATGTCAACGAAGTAATATATTGGTGATAGATTGACATAACAGTTGTTCTATAGCTCAAATGGTGGTTTAGGTAACTCACAATTATGCCCAAAAAATCACATCCTCCGGGGTAGAGGATGTGATAAACATTATATTTCCTGACGATCTGTTACACCTTAGAAAGTAGCGGTAACAGTGTAGGTAACCGTCTGAGTATAAATACCAGCAGGTGTACCAGCTTCGATAGCAGCTTCGTGAGTTACGAGAGCTGTATTCGTAGTATCTGCAGAAACAGCAGGTGAGTTAGATCCACTGACAGATTACATCTCAGACGCAGTAGTAGCGTCTACAGGGAATGTATCAGTAGCAGTACCGGTAAATGTAGCACCTCGAGTAACTGTAGAGCCAACGACGCTTGAAGCACCTTCAGCAAGAACAGCACCATACGCTTCAGTACCAGCGACTACATCAACACCACCAGCGGCAGCGTTCGTCATAACGTGTGTACCGTTTGTAAAGTTATTTGCAGAAGAAGCGTAGCTAACAGCATATCCGTTCTGAGCGTTCGTAGTAACCTTTAATCTGTAATCACATGTACTCACCGTTGTAGTAGCCATTGGATCAGGAGTTAACTGACAGAGATTAGGTCCGACAGCGAGTCCATCAACATTAGCCTGGTCAGCAGTATCAGCCGCGTCACGGATAACAAATGCTAAAGTGTTCTCAACACGTCCACGGATAACGACATCATTCCCGTTTCCTACATAGTACAGGAATGCACCGCTATCATGTGAAGTGTAGATTGACTGTTGGTAGTTACCAGCAGTAGCGCTTGATTCAAGATTTCCAGCAGCTACACTAATTGTATACGCATCAGCAGCAATTGAAGGAGGAGTACCAGTATTGCTATCAAGGCTGATAGTTAGTTCAGTACCAGTAACGCTTAGCTCGTGACTGCCATTATCAGCAGTTCCTGGAGCAGCTTCTAGAGTTCCTCCAGAGAAGGTAACTGTAGTAGCATCAAGAGTACCAACTACGCTCATTCCAGTAAGACCAACAACAATTACTTGACCATCCTGATCAAGATTGGTTACAGTTGTGAATTCAACAACTGGTGTAATAGCTGTACTGACTTCTGATGAGTTAGAAGTAATGCCAGTACCGTCCGCGAAGGACATTACTGAAATTGAAGCTGCGTGAGAAGGGGCAGCAAGCATACCTAAGCTAACTACTGTTGTTGCTGCAACAGCAGTACCCAGGATTTTTTTTGGGTTGAGCAGACTTTTTCTGTTCATGGTTATATATGAGGTTTGTATTGGGCAGTCTTTGTGCAGCAACCCCATTACACTAAAGACTTAAAGGAGGTTAGAATTATTTGAGTAGAATGTCAACGATCCTTCTAATGGCTCTAGAAGGGTGTTAGATTACATATATTGAACGGATATATCGTGATAAACACTGTATTTTTTAAGGAGGTATGGATAGTGGGGAGCACAGGAGTGTGTTTACAGTTTTTTATTACCAGACTTTGTTTTTTTAGATTTGAGTATCCTGAAGGTTAAAAATAACCCGCCAATAATTATACTCAGGACAAGTAGCAATGGTAGCTGTACAGGAAAAATAAAAAACTCCGCTGTCTCTTCGAATATCATCGGAGCGTTCGCAACCTCGACATTTTCATCTGCGGGGATGATCATCGCCTTGTAGGTAACCTTGTGCCTTCCGAAGCGCATGTCAAAAAACTTATTCCATTGGATTTTATTTGAGATTGTGCCGTCTTCAGCAAGTTCCTGCTTGACGAATTCGCTCGTGGAAAAGTCAAACATAAATGTCCGGTCTGATTGTGAGTGAACGAGCTTGTTTTCCTCATTAAATGGTATGGTAGCTACTGGCTCGGCTAGTGAATCCTTATAAATAAACACATCTCCATACGGCTTCACAAATACGTTTCCGGTGTTTTGTACCGTAATCTGCGTCTGCTCAATCCCAAAAAAAAAGTTGCTTTTATCTTGTCCTGCAAGATCAGTTATTCGCATACTTGCTCCGGTGTCAAGGCTGATATCTCCCTTAACTGTCAGGAATACTGGCAAGCCAAGGCGATCGGTTACTCCCGTCCCCAGAATGTCATTCGAGATATCATTGATTTCCGTGGTAGGAAAAAGAATCAATGCAGAATATGTCCCTGAATTGGCGTTCTCAGGTATTTGTACCGAATAAGAAATTGTTTTGCTCTGTTGGTGTTCCAGGGCTATGACATCCACTACAGAAAACCAGCTGGCGAAATCATTTTCCTTTGACCTGTCAGCGTAATCAATCGTAGGTTCACCATCCGGATTCTGAAGCGTATTTGCAGAGACAGGGTAAAGGGCGATTTCCTGTTTTTCCGGGAAATCGTTGGATACAGTAAATGAACTGGTAATGATCTCTCCACGATCACCCTGGAGAAACTCTATGGTTGGGGTAAGTATGGTTCCCCTTCCAGAAACAGAGTTGTTCATTTCTGAATTTATTACCTGGGATTCGGCATATACTACGGCTCCGGAAAGCAATAATACAAAAATAGTACAGTAAATAAGCGATGACTTCATTGAGCGAAACATAGCATAGAAAATCAATCATGTGATGATAGTTAATAAAGATACCTAAATCAATACTCACCTCCTTTGTGAATTATGCACAATAAAAAACTTCCTCTTACTCATTAATCACACAATAGTGCTTGATGATTGAAGCGGAAGCTTGTGTAGTTCAGACGCAGTATTTTAATTAGTTTAGTTCAGCAACAATGTTAGTAGTTTACACTAACGGTATAGGTCACCGTTTGTGAATATACACCGGCATCTGTGGTTGAGCCTACTGTTGCCCGGTGAGTGACCAGTGTTGAATTCACAGCCTCAGTCCCGCTAAAGTCATTAGCGCCTGCTGATGTAATTACCGCTGTATCAGTAGCATCGCTATATCCGTACAGATCTGTCACAGTATTATTAAAGTTTCCATTTCTGGAGACTAAGCCTGTTCCCTGTGCTACTTCACCTTCATCGATTATTACGCCATAGCGCTCTGTTCCGGCAGTCACTACTGTGGGGTCTTCACCTGTTGCTGCTGCATCTGTGAAGGCAACTCCACTTGCGTTCGCAAATCCAGGATATGTTCCGGAAGAACGGTAGCTTATTGTGAATCCACCTGGGTTATTAGTTCCAACGAGTAAACGGTATCCGCACGTGCTGATATTTGTTGTTTCCATTGGATTGGGATCCATGGTGCATAGGTATGGTCCGGAAGTTCCGTTAAGAAGTGGCAGCTGCGTGACACCATCAGTGTCACGGATTAAAAAAGAGATAGAGTCGCTGATTGTCCCGGTAATAGAAACATCATTGACGCTACCTACATAAAAGAACATCGACCCTGCATCTTGAGGGGTGGTGATATCTATCGCGTAATTTCCTGGTGTGTTCAAAGTTGTAACCGCTGGAAATGTAAATGTTACTGTTCCTGGATCTGTACATGCCAGTCCTGATATTGCAAATTCCGGATTTGCTGTGCTTGCGGGCACGGATGCCGCGAGCGTCGCTGTCCCGGTACAACCTGTTGTAGTAATTATACCCGTTTCGATTAGCGAATTTGTTTGTACTCCATTTAACTTGATATTAGTTGTCCCTCCGGAGACAATCGAATTTGTTATGTCGAATGTGAGCGTCGGTGTGACAGCTGAACCTGCTGGAGCAGCGTCATTTGTAATACCAGTACCGGTAATACTCATGTTTTGCAGTCCCGCAGCATGTACTGACGGAAAGAGAAATATAATCGTAGCTAAACTCAGAGTTAAAGCCCCAAACCTAGTACATAACAATTTTGGAGAAACGGTGTGTTTTCTCATGATGGGCAGTTTTGTTAGTATATTTTTTAATAACATACTAACATAGGGGATTCTGCCATTGCTGTCAAATGAGGAGAAAACTGTTATGCGTCAAAACTATATTAGTCCTGTACGATAATCACTATTCTACCAAAGACTTTTACCAGGGTACGAACTGAATTTATTGTATTACCGTTTTTTCCGATAACACGACCTTTGTCTTCAGGCGCGACCTTTATATGCGCGGTCATAGCTCCTGAGAGATCTTCATCCACAGCCACATCCACCTGATCCTTCTGGGTGACAAGGTTTTGTACTATAAAGTGGATGAATTCCTGTAGACGTTCCGGTGTTATTGTCGGTCGGTCTGTACTACTAGCACTAGTGTCTGTTTGCATATTCTGGTTTTCAAGGATGTCCATTAGTGTTCGACTTTATTACTTTTAACTAAATTATAAAGCTTTTCAACACGCTCAGTCATTTGCGCTCCTTTTCCGATCCATACATTCATTGCTTCCATATCCAGTTTGATTTCTGATTTATTTGGTATTGGATTGTAGTAGCCAACAATTTCAAGCACTGCTCCATCACGTTTATCACGTGAATCTACTGCAACTACTCGGTACTTTTTAGCATTTTTTCTACCAGTTTGTTTAAGCCTTAGTTTAACCATAATTATCTTGAATAACTCGAAGATTATAGTTGATAACCCCAGCTTTGCCAATGCCTCACGTGTTATTTACTTTTGCCTTAATGACAATGTAAAATTTACCTGATATTGAAGAATTATGCAAGAGGGACATATTGTATACACTGATTTCCTTCGTGACAAAATGGTTTTTTACTGTATAATGCTCAAGAGTCAGGATCTGTCGTACTGACCGAATCTTTGTGAATTGGATCGTGGTGAAATGGTATCACAGAGGCCTTTGAAGCCTTTTTTCCAGGTTCGAATCCTGGCGATCCAGCCACGAATTCGGACAGAAGCATCAACTGAAAGGAGATGTTTACATGAGTATCAAATATGGGACGGTTGGTTTGTGTTAGTTAAAGAGATCTGGGAGGATGGAAAAACATATCTATCTGATGAGACATGGGGAGAAGTATAACAAACTTGTAGATCTCGGTTTGATTAAAAACATCGATGAAACAAGATTAGACGGCTTATCAGATAGAGGGTTTCAGCAAGCAGATACTACAGCTAATTTTTTCAAAAATATAAAAAATAAAAATTGTCCAAAGGGTGAGGTGTTTGATTATCTATACTCCAGCCCACTAAAAAGGGCGTTACAAACAGCTGATTTCTTTTCTAAAAAATTGGGTATGGAGCTAAATGTTTGTAATTTTTTAGAGGAGTTTGAGGATGGCCTTTCAATGGTTGAGTATATAAAACTGGGTGAAGCAGTTTTAAAAGATCTGTTAGAATTAGATGGGCAAAACAATATTGTAGTAACTCACAGTATATTAATTAAAGTGCTGTTCGTAATTATAAGTGGTATAGAGTTAAAGAATTCTGAAAATTTATTTAGTAAATTACCAACCCCACACTGCAGCATTAATAAAATTGATTACTATAATGAAAAATGGTACGTAGGTACAATTAATAGCGGTTTTCATTTGGGCGAATTGTTCCCAACTTAAAGCATGTTATCGTATGTACAGCATGGTAATCGTGTTTCAATAGACTAATTCCTGCACTTTGTACATATTCTTAGCTCTAAGAGCAACTGAATGCAAAAAGACCATATTGATAAGCTTCCGAATTATAGAATGTGATTTTTCTTAAGCGATAAAAGTTCCAACCCCCTCCCACACATCCAACTAAATACCCTTCATGTTTTATCCGTATAGCTTCTACATCCAATTTATCATATGTACTTTTTTATTTCCTCTGGTCTCTATTTGATTCTCTCCTCTATGAAAACCGATCCCCTCATTTAAATCTAATTTCTCCATAATAATCATAAATATCGTATTGCTCGGTATAATAATCTAACCCTACAGTGATTATTGCCTGGTAATGTTGCTTCTTTCTGGTAAAGTGAGTAGTACATAACAAAAAAACATCGCAAATGAAGCAATCATTGCAAGAAAGGCTTTTAACTTTAACACAGTTTATTCAAAATAATCCTGAAAATTGTCGGGGTTATTTTGATCGGGGAAAGATTTACTCGGAACTTGAATTCTACAAGGAAGCAATTGTAGACTTTACCACAACGTTAAGCTACAAACCGGATTATGTTGAAGCATACTACCGAAGAGCGTTAGTACATATTGGATCAGGAGATCTAGCAAAGGGGCTGAATGACTTAGAATTTGCAATTAATTTGAACCATGAAGTATCAGAACATTTCGTTCAGGACGTTACCCGGGGAATCTTTGACAGAAACCCGAATGATTATGTTTCCTATATATGGAGAGCTATTGCATTTACTATTAATCTTGAATACAAGAGAGCACTTGAAGATCTCACAAAGTCCATTGCATTACATCGAGATAATCCTGAGGCATTCTTTTGTCGAGGTGTAGTTTACGATTATATTGACGAATTTGATAAATCACTTTCAGACTTCAATGAAGCGATCAAACTTAACCCTAACTCCTTTGCAGCGTACCTCGAGAAAGGGAAACTGCTTTTAATGCAAGGTACCAGATAACCTGGACAGGTATTCTATAGAATACAGGATACAATACACAAGGCAGAAAAATACAAATGTACAAAACAGTATCCGCTCAAATCAAAGAGGAGATTCTGCATAAGATCAAAGAGGGAGGGAAAGTCCAGGAACTTGCTGATCAATACGGAATCTCATCTAAAACCATATATGCCTGGTTACGAAGCAAAGTCAAACCAGAAATAAATATAGCCACGTTTAATAAACTCAAAAAAGAAAATGAGGAATTAAAACGACTTGTAGGCATGATGGTTCTGGATCTGGAGGAACAAAAAAAAAAGAAAACTATCTCAAAACGTCTCCAAATAAAGCGTTAACTGCAAGGCTTTTAGGAATGAGCCGGAAAAACTCTATTATGAATCCGTGCAGGAATCAAAAGATCTTCTTTTAAAAGCAACGATCGAGGAACTATTCAAAGAACATCCTGCTTATGGACATAAAAGACTTGCACTCCTGACCGGGAGGAGTAAAAATACCATTTTACGGGTTCAGCGTAAGTATGAACTTTTTCCTCCCCGTCGTAAGGCTACAAAGCGTTTTCTTACCAGATCAGGAACCGGCTGTCAGTTTACCAATCTGATCAGGGATATAAAACCTGCGAGACCATATCAAATAATTTGCAGTGATATAACCTACATAAAATATCAGGGAAAATTTGTTTATCTTGCAACACTCCTTGATTTGTATACCAGAGAAATCCTCTCTGCAGAACTATCAGATCATCACGACAGTGATCTGATACTTCAGAGTTTGCAGAATCTTGACGAATCCATATTGGAACAGCTGGATATCTTTCATTCTGATCAGGGGACAGAATTTATGGCTCAACAAACAGTTGCCTTCCTGAGTGCCAGTAACATCAACATCTCAGTAAGTGACAAAGGTTCCCCCTGGCAAAACGGCTATATGGAATCATTCTTCGATAAATTCAAAGTAGAGGTGGGAGATTTAAACAGATTTGAAGATCCTGGGGAGTTTTTTGAAGCTGTCTATCAACAAATATACTACTATAACAATAGAAGAATGTTCCAAACTAAGGGATGTGCTGGAAAAAGTCACATAGTATGACTCTAATAACACCTTTTCATCTTGCCTTCATCTCCCACCTGTACTATCGTTTCATAATAATCTGAGCAGATATCTATGAAACTTTTGATTATCGAAGATGAAGAGCGGATCGCGAATGCCTTGAAAAAAGGTTTTTGTGAGGAGGGGTTTACTGTGGAGGTGGCAAATGAGGGGGAGACAGGGCAGAAACTCGCGCGGACAAAGGAGTACAACTGTATTATTCTTGATCTCATGTTGCCGGTAATCAGCGGTTTGCAGCTGCTCAGGGTAATCCGCGAGCGAAAAGTCACCACTCCGGTAATTATCCTTACCGCGAAAGGTTCTGTTTCTGAAAAAATTGAAGGACTGGAACAAGGTGCTGATGACTACCTCGCGAAACCATTCTCCTTTGAAGAGCTCCTCGCCAGAGTCCGTGCCCTCATCCGCAGGACGACCACATCCGGGACGGGGATTCTGGAGGTGGACACACTTGTCCTCGACCCCAAAAAACAAATTGTGACTCGAAGCGGGAAGGAAATCCAGCTTTCCGGCAGGGAATTTAAAATATTGGAGTATTTGCTCATGAACAAAGGTGCCATTCTCTCTGAACAGAGAATCATCGACCATATCTGGAGCTATAACGCCGGGGTGTCTTCGAATGTGGTTGCGGCACATATAAAAAATATCCGCAGCAAGATCGATAAAGCTTTCTCAAAAGAAAAAAAACTGCTACAAACCGTCCGTGGACTGGGATATAAAATTCATGAATAATCAAGTACAGAAAACATTCTTAAAAGACCGCGTCAAGCTTGCCGTACTGTACTTTGGCATCCTCGCCGTGATTATTGGTCTGTTCTCTGTAATAGTAATTAAAACACAAAACCAGCAGTTTGAGCGGTTTGATCGGGTACGGTCATTCGTTGGAGGCAGGAGGGGGCCCAGCCAGCCTGGTCAACTTCTGAACGAGTATCAACTCTCGGAAGTAGAAGCGGTCATCGCAGAAATCAAACGGGAGAATCTCCGCAATATCCTTATGCTGGACGCGGTGTTGCTGGCGATTTCATCTTATCTGGCGTATTACCTCTCCGGCAGGACGCTTGAGCCGATTATGACCGCGTTGCAAAAGCAGAAGCGATTTGTTTCTGATGCGTCGCATGAACTGAAGACACCGCTTACAAATATGAAGACAGAAGCGGAAGTGCTCCTGCGTTCAAAGAAATCATCACTTGAAGAATACAGAGAATTCACCGGGAATATTATTGAAGATATTAATCATCTTGATGAGCTGGTCTCTTATCTTCTTGATACAGCGAGGCTTGAAGACAATGCTGTTATTAGTAACCGTATAGAGTTCAACATCCAGGAAGCTGTTGAACGTGTCGTAAACAGGTTTGAGAAAAGAGCGAGAGATAAAGATATTGCGCTGGGATTTACATCAAAACTGGAAATAGAAGCGCTAACTATTACCAACGACAGGCATTTATTTGAACGGTTACTATCAATATTTATTGATAACGCTATTAAATACAACGCAAAAGGCGGTACTGTTCGAGTCGAGCTGTATCAGAAAGGGGCGGATCTCTTTGTCTCGATTAAAGACACCGGGATTGGAATCCCTGCCGATCACCTGCCGAGAATATTCGACCGTTTTTATCGGGTGTCAGAGGATCGGAATGAGAAAGGCTTCGGTCTCGGTCTCTCTATCGCGAAGCAACTCGCGGAGGAGCTGGGGATGGACGTAGAGGTCGTGAGTGAAGTGGGGAAGGGGAGTGAATTCAGGGTGAGATTGTAGATAGGTTGATTTACATTGAGTAGGTTGTATTTGTAAAGTATGGTTTACAAATACAACCTACTTTTTGCATGGTAAGGTTTTTCACTAGTTTATAAGATCATTCCTGGCAGGTTTCGTAGTGTTGCTACATGGCATTCTGCCTGGGGATACACATCGGTGAAAGCCGAGGTAACAGTTCCTTTTCTTGATTTAATCTCAATTGCTTTCAAAGTATTGTTTTTTTCCATGATAAGGTCTACTTCGCTGCCCCATTTTGTTCGCCAGTAGTACATAGTGTATCGTTGTTTATAGTAATAATTTAATTTCATGAATTCCGAAATTGCAAAATTTTCGAGAATATTTCCAAAATCCTGCCGATACTCAACCGGGCTGAAATCATTAATTAATGCGTTACGAACTCCAAGGTCGTAGAAGTAAATTTTTTCGGTCTTACCGATTTCATCCCGTCTTTTTTTAGTAAATGGTTTTAGGGTAAAGATAATATATGTTTTAGTGAGGATGTCCAGGTATGATTCGACAGTTTGTCTTGCTATGCCGAGCCTGTTTGATATCTCACTTACATTTATCTGGTTTCCAATCTGATAAGCCAATAGTTTTAGCAGGTCTTCAAGTTTTGATACATTTCTTACTAATTCCAGGTAATAAATATCTTTGAGGAGGGTGGCATTCACATATTCCAGCAGATATTCCTCAAGTTCATCCGGTCGGTTCAGTGTTTCAGGATACATACCATAGCGCATACTATCCAGTAATTCGCCTTTAAAATCTGGATAGTCCTTATTGGTGAATGAAATTCCGTGGGAAAGCTGTTCCTGGTTAAAAGAGCGGGTCTGCACCAGCTTCTCCTGGAAGGTAAGGGGGAAAAGATAGTGAGTTTTTTTTCTTCCGGCAAGACTTTCGCTTGCTTCGAATGTGAGTTCCAGGGCTGAAGAGCCAGTAATTATTAATTTAATTTCCGGTATTTCGTCATGAATGACTTTAGCAATGAGCCCAGGATCCTGTAACCTTTGGAACTCGTCAATAATAAGCAAGGTTGGTTTGTTCTTCCCACGTTTTTTGCGCGTATCAAGTAAAAATCGCTCTTTGATCTCGTCGATATTCCGTGAATTTAATATGTCGATATAGTCAAATGTCTCAGTGTTTACATAGATGGCATTCGGGAAAGTGTTCTTGAGGAGGGTGGTTTTCCCAACCTGGCGAGAACCGATAATTATGAGCACATCAGAAGTTGTATCGTACAAATTGTTTTTCAGTGTTCTGTACATTAAGTAGGTTCAAATTTATAAGTATAGTTTACAAATTCAACCTACTTTTTGCAAGGTAGGGTTTTCTTATTGTTTACATCTTTCAAGTGCGCCTGAATGTGTGTAGTAATTACTTCAATGTGTTCTTTTATGGTATAGCTGCGGGAGCCTTGTTTGCAGGGAATGCTTTTGAAGGTGAGGTGCTTATTCTTTAATGTCAGGGCGTTCTTTGATCCGTTATAGCACTTACTGAAGAGGTGAATAATCATTCTTCAACAAACTCGACTACCTCTCTCACCATTTCCTCTTCATATCCTTTAAAACTATGTCGCGCGCCCTGAAGTAGTCTGCCTTCTGATTTAGGGATGTTTGTGAGGAGGATGTTCATGGCTTCTTCAGGATGCTGCGGATTGGATGGGTGGAAGAATTCATCACTGGTGCCGACTATGATTTTTACAGGAATCTGAATTTTTGTCAGAAGAGGAAATGTGTACTTCGCTTCATGGAAATCAAACATTCTTCCGATTTCACCCTGGTCAGCCCATGAAAGATAGTTCGCGAATGAATGTGGCACTTCGTCAAATCCATTTGGAGCTAATTGCTCACCTTTTCCTTCTTTGACATGGTGCTCAGCAATCGCTATCAATTCTTCGAGTGATGTACCTGCTATCTCTTGTGCGGCGGTTTTTAGGAGCCAGTTCTTGTCAAACGGGCAGAGAAGGACGAGTTTACGTACTACACTTGCCTTATTTCCTTCAAAAAGATAACGGACAACTTTGATAGTACCGAGAGAATGACCAGCGAGTATAACCTCTTCGATACCTCTTGTTTGTAGAAAGCTGATCCAGGCGTCTATGTCGAGATACGCCTCTTCAAGTCTTTCGAAATACGAACCAGCGTTGTGTGCTTTTCCTTCGTGAGTGATGAGCACCTGTTGTTTCGCGGTACCACGGTGTTGCGCGGTGAGAAAGCTTATACCTTGTTCTGCCATGGCTTCTCCCAGCATAACAATCCACTTATGGCTATAAAAGTCTCCTTCAAACCCGTGGATAAAAAGAACCGCTGAATTGGTTGTTTCACCTTCAGCAAAGAGTCCATTCAAGCGGAGATTGTCGGAGGTGAGTGTTTTAACGAGTTCAAATTTCATAAAGTATAGATATATCTATTGTAGCGCAAACAGACTCTTGAACAAATTCTTGACCGATTTAAAATCCCACTTTAAATCGGTCAAAGATTCTGATACAATGTATCATATGATCCAGCGGCATTTACGTTTCAGATTACAGGAGATTGGTGGTTCTTATCCAGTAATATCTATAACTGGCCCAAGACAATCCGGGAAAACCACACTTGTGAGAAATCTATTCCCTGATTATGTATATACAAATCTGGAAATCCCTGACGTAAGACGATTTGCTCTTGAAGACCCAAAAGCATTCCTGAACCAGGCACCTTGTATGATAATTGATGAGGTTCAATACCAGCCGGAATTACTTTCATACATTCAAGGAATTGTGGATGAGGAAAAAAGAAGGAAGTTTATTATCACAGGATCACAAAATCTCTTGATATCTGAAAAGATCTCACAATCTCTTGCAGGCAGGGTGGCGATATTCACGTTACTTCCCTTATCAATCTCTGAACTTCAATCTGCTGATTTATTGAAAAATGATGTAATACAGCAGATGTTTTATGGTTCATACCCTCGTGTCTACAAAGAAGATCTTGAACCATCGAGATGGTTTGACGACTATGTACAAACGTACCTTGAAAGGGACGTCAGATTACTGAAAAATATCGAAAATCCTGGGCTGTTTCAGAGATTTCTCGGGTTTATGGCAGGTAGAACAGGTCAGATACTTACAATGAATTCACTTGCCAATGACGTAGGAGTTACTGTTCCAACAATTGATTCGTGGATCAGTATCCTTGAAGCAACGTATATTATTTTTAAAGTGTACCCATTCCACAGGAATTTTAACAAAAGAATAATCAAATCACCGAAGATTCACTTTTATGATACCGGGCTTGCATGTTCATTATTACGGATTGGATCTCCAAAGGAACTGATGCACCATCCTCTTGCTGGTAGCATATTCGAGTCTTTTGTAGCAGGCAATATAATGAAAGAGTCCTTCAACAAAGGGAAAAGGGGGCAGGTATGGTATTGGAGAGAACAAACTGGAAGGGAGATTGATTTACTGTACGAAGATGAAGAGAAAATGGTAGCAAATGAGATAAAACTCTCCTCCACGATAGCACGTGGTGATGCTAATAATTTATTATATTTTCAGAAGTTATCTGGTGAACAGATGGATTTACGAGTGATTAATGGTGGCAATGAAACCCAGTCAAGGACAGACTTTCAATTTGTAAGCTGGAAGGAGCTATGAAGGGGTTGCTTAATTTCTAATGCTGTGCAGCAGAGTCAGTTGCAATATGGAATATTGAGGAAAAGGTCTTGATGGCCCAGTCTTTGTCTTCGTTTTTGTCGAAGAGAATGCTTATGAGAAGGATTACTTCTGGAATTGCGATTCTGCCGAGAAGGTAGTTATGTTCCCCATCTTTATCGCTTACTTTTTCCAATGTGGCAAACTTTCTATACTTATTGTTCTCTGTATCAACGACAACTTCCTGTCCGGGTTCGACTGTTTTATCCATTGATGTTGGGAATTGTGATTCTAAGCTTTCGGAAAAGATAGTGAGTGTTGTGAGGTATATTTTTCTGTCTTCCCACCAGAATATGCCGGTGCCCTCTTCTTCATATCCCACCGCGAAATGTCCAGGAATTGTAATAGCCCATCCCAGGAATTCTCTCGATATGTCATGTCGCCTGTAGCCTATGAGTTGCGTTGGTTTCTTCGTATCATGGTATTGGGGGATACGATTCTTTACAGTATTTAACTTATCTTGATTATTCGTCAGCTCCAAAACTTCAATCCATTCCCTCCATGGAAAAGCCAATTGAGTATTCATGGAGTATGCCTTTTCCAGCCATGAATCAATGTTACGAAAACTTTGTTCCTCGGATGCAAGAACTGGTTCTCTCCAGGGACAGTAAAGCCACATTTCTACAAGTGCAGTTTTTCGCCAAAAGTCTGCATCTGGTTCCTTGTTCCACCAGGGAAAGAATACTTGCGCATAATGACACTGTTCTTCATAACTTTTTTGCTTGATAGCACTTTGAAAAAATGTTAATGGCATAAAGCCTAACTGAGTAGTCACCATTTTTGTCCGAGTGATCACATATTCCAGAGGCATTCACATAGTGATATTTGCTTCTGGAGAGGAGTTCTTAAGCACATGTGTAGCATTGGCTATAAACCATTCAACCATTCCCCATTGTAGTTGGTGAAAGTCTCGGGTAAAGTAATAATCTGCGTAGTCCTCAAGGTTATTCTGGTCAAAGGTAGTTTGAAGTACACGGGCAAGTCGGTCAAGAATATCAGTTACGTACGCGTGAAACCCTGGACCGGCCGGGTTTGTTTTTACTTCAATAAAAAGAAATTCATTCTCTGAAATAAAAAATATCGGTTCACTTGCAGGGTGGAGAGTAACTCTAAGTTCATTTTCCATGAAATGAATATCTAGAAACTCTTTGAGGATATGAGAATCACTTTCAAAAAAGTTTGCTATCTTCTGGAATGTACGCTGATAGATTTCACCAATGTTACCTGTATTACTTGAAGTATCGAGTTTCACTTTTGCATTTATGCGTACTCCCATATTTTTATTCTATCATAGAATGAAGAAAGGTGTCTGGTTGTTTTTATAAATCCAATCTGTGTTAATTTTTCGTTGCCCCTCCTTCTGCACCGTGCACCTTGATTTGCTGAGTATCTCATGAGAGTTCTCCCAGCATTTTTGCCTGGAATCTATTCAAGACGGGAGTACTGTCTTCGCCCAGCAGGTCATCGTTAAATATGATTTCTGCCTGGGAAAATTCCCAGGTACCCACAACGTCCATACCCAATAGGTCTGTCGCTCGTACGACTGGTCGCCACCAGGCTGGATTTTTCAGGTATTCACGGTAATTAAAAGTAAAGTTATCAGAGTCAGGGTGTATCGAATGTACGTCATCTATATTTCGATGGACGAATTCAACAGTTATGTTGTTCGGGTGAAGGTGCGCATGAATAATGCCGAAACCGTTAATAATTCGTTCAAGGTAAAAACCATGCAGAGAGAGTATGGCGAGAAAAATATCTTCTTTATCTTCCTGGGATTGCTTGAGTTTTTCTTCCTGGATGGCTATCTGCTCCTGAATTGTAAGAAGAAGTTCAGTTTTAAGGTCTAAGAAGTAGTCAGTATG
>JBMCLJ010000021.1:0-16851 GCA_048615375.1 Candidatus Dojkabacteria bacterium
ACGCTCAGGTTAAGTTGCAATGGCGTATGCCAGATACTTCACTGAACAGACCTGATAGCTATAACCCCACGAACTTCTTCCTCACCACAGTTTTCCAGTGGCAAATACCGCCAGTACAATCTCAGGCATGGTCACTCGAACTGCCATCGCTATGAGATTTGATGCAAACGTTACAGTTATTTGCCTGGGGCGAACAAATGCTCAGTCGTTTTCGGTTAAAGCCATAGTAGTGTCCTTTAGTATAGTTAGAATCACAAATATCCAGGTGCGACACCACCTTCGCCCTTACACTGTCAATACCACCCCTACTGTCGCTACTAAAGCTGCCAGGACTTTTTTTACAATACTGTCCCGTTCTTTAAGTATAATAATTGCAGCGAGGACGTTTACAAGAACCGATAGAGTCGTTAATGATGCAACTTGCGTAATATCGCCAACCTGATACGCGCGGTAAAGGGTAATAATCGCAGCGGCAAAGACACTGCCCTGTACGAGATAAAGAGCTCCATGAGAGTACATTCCTGCCTGGATAACTTTACGTGGAGAAACTCTCCGCACAAGCATAACTCCGATAGCGGAAATGAAAAAACTCGCGCCAATATACAACGGGAGAGAAAATTTATCGCTATTACCAATATCCATACTGATACCTATCGCGACCAATAACCGGGCTAGTACATTCACAAGCCAAAATGCATTCCACACAAAATCTTTTTTCCGATACAACGCTATAACATTTGCTGCTAAAATGAGTGCAACTCCAAACACCGCCTGCCAGCCAGGAACATCTCGCAGGAATAATGCTCCAATTACAATAATAAAAACTACCCCAGTCTGGGAAATGATGGTATGAGTGCTTACCGAGAGATGCTTCAACGAAAATCCGATCAGAACATCCGCCGCGCCAAGGAAGATAGAAGTGACGAACAGGATGAAGTAGGGTAATGGTTCTGTCGGTAGTTTAAAGTCGAACAAAGGAATAAATATCCACGAAGCAGCGGCAGCGATGAATTGCAGGAGAATGACAGTGGCGGTAATATTCCTGCTCGCCACGGTTATCCGCTTCAGCATTTGCTGTGAGGCTACAATAAGTGCTATATACAGCACTCCCATAAGCCACCAGGTATCAAGTATATTCATTTCGTATCACTAAAACTATAATTCCAGAATGGTAACAGGGTCAAGGCAAGTGGGAAAGGCAAGGAACGCAGATTGAGATTTTTTCAAAGTTTTATAGATAATAACGCGATTATTGGCAGGCTTTTTGCAGGTATGAATAACAACATTTTTTATCTGACATCCTTTTTCAAGTAAAAAAATGATGCAGGAAATTTTATAGCAAAAACTTCCATAAAGGAACAAACTCAATAACATGTCCTTCATGCTTTGTTATAGTTTCAAGTGACTCTGTTACTATAAGTACACGGTCAGTTTTTATCTCCTTAAGTACCTTGAGCAACTGCTTCGGGTTGAATTCTGCAATGGTTCGGATAAACTTTGATTCAACAAGAGTCCTTTGGGAGTCCGAATCAACTATAAAATCGGCTTCGAATTGTTTTGCACTATTGTAATAAAAAAAGATACTCTCTTCAGGATATAATTGCCTGAGTCGGTCATACACTGTTCTCTCTACCGCCTGACCTTTATTGAACTTACCGGTTAGATTAAATAACATTCCATTATCATTCACATAGTACTTTTTGGGAAAGTATATTTGCTCATTTCTGGAATACGCATATCGTGGCAGTTCATATATTGAAAAACAACCTTTTAGCGCGCCTAGATAGTCCCGTACTGTTTCTTTTGAAACCCCAAGTACATTTGCCAGCCGGGTCAAGCTGGAATGCGAACCGTTCCTGTCGGCAATCAGCCCAAACAGATCTTTCACCAGTTCAAGATTTTTTAGGTTAAAGTACTCAAAAAAATCCTTGAATACAATGCTATCAACAAGATTTGAAAAGTATTGAGGGTCTTTTGTCAAAATGTACTCTGGGTATCCTCCGTTGAGCAAATATTCTTCAAGTAGATTAACGTATTTGTACTGCTCTACTTTAAAAACGCTCACTTGATTAAATTCTAACCATTCTCCAAAGTTTAATGGGACTATTTTTAATATTCTGTAGCGTCCTGTGAGAAATGAGGTTTTTACATGGATTTTAAAACCGGCAGAACCAGAAAGTACAACTGTTACATTACGCTCCGTATCGTAAATGTTTTTAATTTCTTGTTCCCATTTTTCCTTGTACTGAACTTCATCAAGGAAAAGATAAATAGTTTGCTCTATGGAAAGGTTATGTATTTGGCGGTAGTTCCTTAACAACTCTGTTATTGAAATCCCCTCGAAAGCACGGGTATCTAACAATAGGTAACAAATACTAGTCGGATGTACCCCTGTTGCTATTAAATCAGCAATGTACTGATACATTAAAGTGGTTTTACCGACTCGCCTTCCTCCAAGGAGCATACAAATCCGGTTTGTGCTTACTTGATTCTTTAATGAGTCAAGTAAGTTCTTACGCTCAACGCCTTTCTTGAATTCCCGGTTTTCCCACCAAGGGTTTTGCAGGTAATACAGTTCTTCCACAAGATATTCTACCACTATTCTCCGATTTTTCCTAATATCGGAGATTGCAGGTAGACGATATGAAAGTATCGGACTTCAATGGGTCGGAGGTGATCAGGTTCAGATTTTCGCAGCTTCTCATTAGTCGATTTTAACCGACCAATATATATCAGTCGATCCAGATCGACCAATATGGTATACTTCCTTACAATGTCAAAATCAATCCGCTCTGGTAAACAGGATTTTCTTTATATGATGAACCCCTGGTGGGAATCGCCTTCTTTTCGCTATTCTATACGACCGCGTCCACTCTATACAGATCACATTATCAAGAGAAATGATAATCTCATTGATATTCTTGTTGGATCGCGAAGGGTAGGTAAAACGCACATTCTCTATTCGGTCATTAACCATCTCCTGGACACAGGAGTTAAACCAAAAAACATAATTTTCTTAAGCGCGGACGTGAGGGAAGTACGGGAGTTAGGTATACGCAAAACCATTGCAGCAGTTAAAAAAGATCTGAAAATCAATCAAAATGCACAAATCCATGTCCTCATTGACGAGGTTCAGGATGCTCATGAGTGGCAAAACGACCTGAAAACACTATTTGACCACACAAAAACAAAGCTCTATATATCTGGCTCTTCCAGTCTCGTACTTTCTCAGGAGACTTATAAGTTGACGGGGAGGTATTTTATGCAGAAAGTGTTTCCTCTGAGTTTTCCAGAATTCTTACAATTCAAAAAGTATAGTATCAGGCTTTCTGCGACAAGGAAACTACACGCGCTCCAGGAATATCTGGCACTGGGCGGTTATCCGGAGTACATTCTTAAAGGAAATCAAACCTATCTTCGCCAGGCTATAGAATCAACGCTTTACCGGGATCTTTTGACAGCTTATGGCATTAGAAATCCCGCGATTCTCGAAGATCTTTTGTACTATCTCGCGGATAAGATTACAACCACGGTCAGTGCTAAAACAATCCAGAAAGATCTCCATGTTGACGATGAGACAGCAAGGTTTTACTTGAAATACCTTGAGTCAGTGTATTTAATTTTCCCGCTGTACCGTTTTGGCTCGTCGCATAAGATCACCAAGTCTTCAAACCCAAAGTACTACTTTAACGATACCGGTGTATTAAACCTGATGGGGAAAAAAGTACCAAATGGACTTCTGATGGAGAACGCTGTATTTGTAGAGTTCTTGCGGAAAGAGTCGCTTACAGAACGGTACAAAGTATTTTACGATATAGTCGAAGGACAGGAAG
The DNA here is from genome assembly GCA_048615375.1 of Candidatus Dojkabacteria bacterium. Classification (GTDB taxonomy): domain Bacteria; phylum Patescibacteriota; class Dojkabacteria; order JAOAGR01; family JAOAGR01; genus JBMCLJ01. The sequence goes on from JBMCLJ010000021.1 coordinate 3,834, forward strand.
TTGATTTCCGCTATCAGAATACACTCTATGAAGTAAAGTCTACCAGAGAGCTTCCTGTTGCAGAGATGGAGAAGTACGCCGATCTCGGAGAGAAAGTTTCCATGATAGTGCTTCAAGCTACGAAAGCTATGAAGAACTACACAACCTCATTGAAATTCATCGAATTGTGGGATTTTATGATGAGCAACTCGTAATATGCTTATGTGATCAAAAGCACGAACATTCCAATGCAAAAAAGAGCGAATATGACGACTTGGATTGTGGGTTTAGTCATACTATAACACTAGTGTACAGATAGATTATAAAGTTTCAAATTTTTCAAATGGAATAACAACATTAGCGTGTTGAATAGCATAAGTGGTCGAAATATTTGTGAGAACAACACCTTCTTCATTCATGTACCAGATAAGATCTCTCACCTCACTCTCACCACTACAACCGTCGGTTGCTGGCCGAGGAAGCTTATGCGGTGTTTTTCAATTGTATGATGGGGAAATAGCCTTTTCGCGTATTTAATGAGAATTTCCGGCTTGGAGAGAATAAGACAGAGCGTCCCATCGGGTTTGAGAATTCTCCGGTATTCTTCTAACGTTTTCACATATAACTCAGTAATACTTTTCACCGGAACCTGCCTGTCCCAGGGAAGATTGGAAATCGCGCAGTCAAAGGATGAATCAGACCACTGCGTATCCATCGCGTCAAGGTAGCGGATATCTGCCTGATTATTCACCTGCAGAGAGTTCAGGTTATCTTTTGTTTTCCGAACCGCTTCGCGTTCAATATCCCCGCCAAACACCTCATTTCCCGCGTAGAGAGCTTCTTCGAGAATTGTTCCGCTCCCGCAAAAGTTATCAACTACTTTCAAGTCACGTTCTCCTCGAGTCGCTACACGTACCATTGCTCCAGCAACGGATGGTCGCAAAGCTCCCATCACTGAATGAAGCTTGTGTGCACGCTGGAATAAACTCCGGCTACTTAAGCGCACTGACATATGCCCGAAGTGCCTGTTTATGAAAAGCCTAATATCAAAGTTCTCTCTCTGTTTCTCAGTAAAGTGCCAGCCGTACTTCTGCGATAAGCTCTCAGTAACGCAAGCAAGAACTTCCTGCTGTTTAAGTTTAACGCCAGCAATGCTCAACGTAAGTGAGAACGTCTCATTTATATTCCGAACCTGCGTGAGTTTCTCCCTGCAACGCGGCAAATCCTCATGCTGCACAACTTCCTGAAGCGTTGTGATATCGAGCTTTTTTGGCTCAAGAATTTCACACACAAGCAAGCCTATATCATCTACCGTTCGTAGCCTGAGCAAATCCTCTTGACCCCCCTCCGTTCTGAACATAACCACCTTTTCCTCAACCTGAATTATCTCCGCGTCAGGACAGGTGCTTACAATCTCCTCTTCCGCGACCTTTTCGAGTCCTTTTACTGTATAAGCGATGTAGTGCATGGTTATATCGACCTCAATTTGCTACCACTCGAAACCAGTTACCTTCCACACTATCAATCTTTACTGGATTTTCAGGAAGATTGCCAGCACCTGGTTTCCCGGAATTATTACAGTATATGAATCCAGAATACCCATCAGGAATACCTGTTTGAGTAAAAAAGAGTACACATTCTTGAGCATCTTCATTTTTAATATACGCAACCTGATTACCTTTTGAAAGGTTTTCGCTGCTATCATCCATTGCTAACATTTCATATCCTGCTGATAGCAGATCCTTGTCTTCAAACAAGCTTTGAGCATATGATTCTCGTTTTTCTTTTTTTGTGGCAAAGTCCATTCTTTCTTGCAGTCGGCTTAACGGTAAAAAGAACAATATCAGAGGTGCTATAATATTTGCAAGTACAAAAAATACATATATACCTTTCTTCTTTGGCTCTTTTTCAACGATGAGAAAGCCAATAGCAATACGAAGATTAATAAGCTGCAGAATACCAATCCCTAAGAACAGGAACAAAGACAATACCCACAGAGCATCGATTATGGCAACTTTAAAAAAAACTGAGTACGATGAAAATCCAGATGATCATTGAACTCGTAATGAGAAAAATTTGTTTTTTCATGATCTAATCCAAGGAACTACCATAACTAAAGCGTATTTTAGCACATAGTAAGCAAAGGAACGAATACGCGATAATAATGAAACGTTGCGTGCTTTTTTTACTCTGAATGCTTCCTCATTAGTTCAACCAACACGTATTTTATGTATCAACTCTTCTGGTCTGATTATTTCAGTTTGATAACCCCAGTTTAAACTTAAAAAATCCTTATCTAATGTTACTAACGCATCTGCTTTGGCTTTAACAGCTAGTTGTAAAAATATAATATCACTAGGATCTCTTAACTGAACATTAACCAGCACTCCATGAGTATCTTCTACAATACAATTATACTTATACCAGGCAATAAACCTTGCTACTTTACGTTCTTGCCATCCTGGCAGTTTCTTAAAAGTCCCTTGAGAAATTACTTGTTTTAATTCTTCGTAGGTTTCCTTACTTCTAACTAAAGTAATTTTCTTTTTGATTGCGAGGGTAATAATCGACTTGGAAAGAGTTGAACCTGAGGTTGCGAACATACTGATAATAACAGAAGTATCCAAAATCACTTTCATAATTACGAATAGTTTTGAGTCCGAGTAATTTTCCCTTTAAACTTTCTTTTATTAGTATTCCAAAAGTCCTCAAACTCTTCCTCTGACATACCTTCATAATTACTTTCTAATTCTCTAACCAGGCTATGCATTTCTTGATTGATCTTCTCCTGTGTAATTTTCTTTGCAAGGTTATGAAGCGCAAGTCTTATAATTCCAGATTTGTCTAATTCTTTATATTCCTTGCTCAACATATTCCACGTCTCTTCCAAACCTTGATTAAGCGATAATTTTACCTGAATGATCTTTTTTTCACTATAAACTCTATCCATAGTTGCTTAGTAAGCATTATACAACATTATGCTTACTTATCCAGCCTTTTTATGTAAATTATTTCAGTAACTTTTTTCTTTTGTTGAAGTTGAGCTGAGCTCAAACTGCATTGCAGCAAGATACTTATTGGAATATTGTACTACTAAATTAATCAATGACGAATTTAACGGATGATGTACTGGAATGCATTTTCAGTGCATTGTATACTATGACAATATATTTAAGAAAAAAATTACAAAAAAACCGTGCGCTACTTCCGCTTCGAGAAACTAATCCGTGACAAAATACTTGATGCTATGCCTGGGCAAGAACAATTGCCGATAGGGGTAAGGCATCTTAACGATGAAGAATTTGTTCACATGCTCCTGCAAAAAGTTATAGAAGAAGCGGAGGAGGCACGTAATGCTCAAGATACTGAACAATTAAAAGAAGAACTGGCGGATATACAGGAGCTCATTGACAATTTATTAGATGCGTTAAACATTTCTCTTGAAGAATTAAAGTCGTATCAGAATAAAAAGATACAAAAGAATGGAAGCTTTAAAAAAAGGATTTTCATGCAAGCAAGTGCTATTGAGTCCGATGAACATCCGTGGCTCAAGTACTATCTGGAACGCCCGGAAAAGTACCCGGAAATCACGTGTACCATTACTGAACTGAATAAAACGGTGCACGTTACAAATTTTCACACGAAAAAAACCGGAACACTCATTCCTTTAAACAACGATGCGCCCATTACAGAAGCTGACATTGCCAGAATTAGCTCGATTTGTGATACTCCTCGAGTTTTTGACATTCTTTTTGCTGAACTCGACGCTTTTAAGGGCAGACGATACCTGAGTAGTGATGCTGAATACTGGGTTAAAAAATCCAGGGAAAGTTGGTCTAAAAGTGAAAGTTTTGTGTATCTAATCCGCGATGAGAAAGAAAATATCGTAGGTACTATCGATATCAAATCAACTGATCTTCATAACGGGGAAATCGGCTATTGGGCAAGTGAAAACGACCCTGGTTGGATGACAAACGCCCTTCTTGAACTCGTAAAACTAGCTAAAAACGCTGGCTACATGAAAGTGTTTGGTCTCGTCCGCACAATCAATGATCGCTCGATGAAGGTTCTCCAACGAGCTGGCTTCACTGAAGTCCCTGCTCCAGAAGACAAAAAGGAACACTATAGAATGTTTGAGCTTGAGCTCGTGTAGTTCTTTATGAAACCCTCTTCTACAAAATACTCAATGGAAAATGGAAAGAATACAAAAAAAATACTACTAATCGTTGCAGGAATTATTGTCGCATTTCTTGCCGGTATCGGCATTGGTTTTGCGGTATGGGAAGCAACACACGATGATACTCAGGATGAGGAACAACAGGAAAACAGCAACGGAAATGGAGACCAGACAACGCCGACTCCTACACCCACACCTATGGAAACCCCAACACCCACACCTACCCCAACTGGAGAAGAAATCGAACTCCAGGTATTCTTCTCCAGGCGACCGGAAAGCAATAATGACTTCGATTTTACTTCTGGAAGAGAAAGGAATACTACCCGCAAAGATGTAGGCACCTTTGCCATCCAGGAACTCATAGAGGGACCTTCTGAAGATGCGCAGGATCAAGGTTTATATTCACCAATCGAGCTCCAGGGGGAGTCTAACTGCGATGGCCAGGACTTTACACTATTTGTTGAGCAAAATGGAGAAGCAGTACTGCAATTCTGTAAGGATCTGCAGATTGCTGGAGTAGGGGACGCAGCGCGTATAGAATCTACGGTAACTGACACCCTGGAGCAGTTCTCGACAGTAGAGACAATCACTATTCTCACGAAAGATGGAGGCGAGCTGGGTGATCTAAGTGACAGTTAAAAACTTTCTATACTGGTTTATGTCAGGACACAACACAGAAACTGATCTGGAATCGCAACTACTCAAGGCAGGACAAGTGGTTTACGTCGGAGAACGGTATGTACATTATAAAAATCCGCAAAAAACCTATATTGTACGAGCAATAGGGCTTGATGAGCAGAGTGAAACAGTCTCTATTGTATACCAGGCGGAGTATGGCAAAAAACTCACGTGGATACGCCCTTTGGACAATTTCCTCGAGGCTGTGCACGATCAGGATGGTAAAAAAGTACCTCGATTTAAGAAGCGTATCACGCAGTAAATCATATTACCGGCAATTGGGTTCAAAAGTACCTGCAAATTCAAACTGGGAACTCTTCAGGAACTCAGTAAGTTCTGCCACATCTTTCACGTCAAATTTTGGCTGCATAGGTGTATCAAGTTTTTTTTCGTGGAATATACCTTGTGTGTCCACGTGCACTGTATCTATCCCTACTGCGTTTGCGCCAACAACATCACGCTCCAGACTATCTCCGATCATCATGACCTCTACAGGTAACATTCCCATTTTATGAAGCGCAAGGAGAAAAATGTAAGGGTGTGGTTTATCAAAACCCGCTTCTTCACTGGTCACCAGGTAATTTATATATTCAGCGATGCCCAGGGATTCGATTTTTCTCAGCTGAACATGCGCTGTATGGTCTGTAACAATTGTGATTGGTATATTTTTTGATGCAAGAAATCGTAAGAGTTCTACTGAACCAGGAAAAAGCTGCGCATGCCCCAGGAGGGTATCCCAATAGGTATTGTACAGTTTCAGGATTGTGGCTGGCCTGACTGCACAATGGGTTTTCTCAATCAGCCGCTGGAAGTAGAGTACCCGGTTATGTGAAGCCGCAGTACCTGCCAGCTCACGGGTAATTTCCCGCTTTGAATCCTTGAATAACTGCACAAAGTGGTGAAATGAATCGACTTCGGCATGTTTTTGAATGACTTTGTATGTCTGCTTCAATGCGTATTTATTTGCGCTTTGATAATCATAGAGTGTATCATCAAGATCGAATATTACTCCTTTTTTGTACATACGTTACTATACAGTAATTTGAAGAGTTTTACTTGTAATCAAATTCATGATACTCAGGCATGATAATCCGATTACCAGAATCCAGGTTATTCATGAGTTCGAGATCCTTGAGATCGAGATTCCATTCAAGTGTCTGCAGATTATCTTCAATGTGGCTCGGGTTTGCGGAGCGGGGAACCACAGCCATACCACTTTGCAGTATCCAGTTGAGAATTACCTGGGACGGCGATCGCTGATATTTTTCCGAGAGCTCCTGGACTATCGGGAGTTTTAAGTCTTCTCCCTGGGCGATAGGGGAGTAGGCGGTGATGAGGATGCAATGTTCATCACAAAATGATTTGAGTTCTTTCTGGTTAAACGACGGGTGAAATTCTACCTGGTTCACTGCAACTTCATAGCCTGCGTCGAGCGCATCCTGAAGGTGGCGGATAGTAAAATTCGATACGCCGTATGCTCGTATAACTCCGCTTTCCCTCAGGTGGTGAAGTGCTTGAAGTGTTTCATCGACTGGTATGTTTTTATTGGGCCAATGCATCAAAACAAGATCAAGGTATTCTACACCCAGTTCAGCGAGTGCAAGTTGAGCTGCCTGGTATACTTCTGATGTGCTGAATTGATCAGACCATATTTTCGTGGTAACGAATAGCTCATCTCTCGGAATATTACTTTCTTTGATGGCTTGAGCTACTTCTCTATGGTTATCATACCTGAAGGCGGTATCAATATGTCGATACCCGACAGCGATCGCATGCTTCACAGCCTGCACACAGTCTTTTCCAGTCACCTGCCAGGTTCCTAATCCAAGTGCGGGAATGTACACGTTTTCAAGAAGTTTATAAGAAAGTATGTCTGCCATTGAGTAATTATGACAGAAGCACGGTGAATGTGAAATACGTTTACTGTTTTAGTTTTGCGATGAGCATTACTTGTGTATTATCCATAGATACGGAAGTATGCAGGATTTCAAACCCCGTCTCAATCATCTCATTCACGATATCCTGATAAGAATGATGAAAATGCTTCCAGAAGATGAGACAGCACTCTCCCAACTAATAGAAGACGAGTGGAATATTCTCTGCGATGACTCCAATCTTAAGCGCATTTACACCTTCGAAGAAAAATCAAACGACCTCACCATAACCCATGAAGGATTCTTCCTAATTTTCCATCTCTCCTACGATGAACTTGAACTCCTCTCCAGAAACCACGGCACCTTCATCAATTACAAAGACATTGAAGATTTTATCACAAAGTATTCTAAAGATGCAGAATGTAAAGAATCCTTCTACTCTCTCATTCACTACATTCACGGCACTCTGACCCAACGCGCAGTACTCTCCTGATCGACCATATCCAACCAATCCTCGCATTTCACATACTTCATTCCACGCTTCAAACATCGTATAATCTACCAATGGAACGTCCTTCTATTCGTAGAAAACTGGAAGAAATCTTAAACAGCATAACCCATGGCCTGGGAGTAGCCGGAGGAATTACTGGTCTGGTGTTACTTCTTGCATATGCTTCATCCCGTACCTCAGGTGTAATCATCGGTTCTTTCGCGATTTTTGGCAGTTGTGTTATTCTTCTGTACCTCGCGTCAACTTTGTACCACAGCTTATCTTTTACGAGGGCGAGAAATATCTTAAGAAAAATTGACCATAGTGCAATATTTTTATTGATAGCAGGAACGTATACCCCATTTACTCTTGCCACAATCAAAGGGACAACTGGTCTTGTACTCCTCGTGTGTATTTGGATCGCAGCACTTGCTGGAATAATTTTTAAGGCCTGCTTCATTCATCGCTTGCCAATTATTTCTGTACTCCTGTACATCTTCATGGGATGGATAGCGATATTTTTCGCGAAACCTATCGCCAACAACATCCAGACCGCCGGACTCATCCTCCTCATTGCAGGCGGACTATCCTACACTCTTGGAACTATATTTTACGCCTGGAAAAAACTACCATTCCACCACACAATCTGGCATTTATTCGTCCTTGGTGGAACAACATGCCATTATATCAGCATGTTTTTTATCGCGTGAAAAAATGGTTTGCTGTGTGCAAGAGGAACAAGTGCTGTGAAGCGGGAACATGATTATTGTTCCCTAGGGTTTTTGATGAAAATCCGGTAGCTTTTTTAAACCTTCCCACCATGAGCTGGAGGGGGTTTTTTCAAGTTCTTTGAGCAATTCTTTCGCTGATTGCGTATGAAGCGCTTTTTCTACATTATTGATCCAGTCCTGCGCGAATTCATAGCCCTTTTCCAAATATTCCTTCGCGGTGAACGCCTGTTCAAGATAATCCGCGTCCTTAGCTATATCTCCCACTTGAGTTCCAGCGGAATAGCTTGTTCCCGTGTAAAGTCTTTTTATTTCCGCTCCAGCTTCTCCCAGACCATGTGTCTGTTCTTCAACAATCTCACTTTTATCGGGGAGAGAAATATATCGTTTCGCGACTTTATGCAGATCACCAATCCTGCATTCATCCATGTCGTGGAATACCAGCATGCTGCATAATTCATGGGGGTTTGAGTAACCTTCCATATGCCCAAGTATAAAAGCGATTTGGGCAGCGCGGAGACTGTGTTCAGCAACAGAATTGATTTCAAAACGATTAACTCCAGCAAGTTTGTATCCTTCGTGTTGAACTCTGCGGAGCATGCCAAGTTCATAAATAAATTTCAGTATGGTTTTTGTAAGACTCATGACATTAACTGATTGACGCTTTGAGCATCCAGGCTAATTTTTCCTTCTCATGTATAAAGTGCTGGATGATTTCAACAGTACCAGAATCAAGGGCATCCAGGCCTTTTTCTGCGACTAATCTTTCCTTCTCTATCAAAAGATGCAAATCCTGAATGGTATCCTGTACCATATCAGCATCTGCAAGCTCGCCATTACTTTCGGTTAATTCACTGAGTTGTAAATACTCAGTAAAGGTACTTACAGGCTTGCCTCCAAGCGCGAGTATCCTCTCCGCTATAAAATCGATTTTTTTATAGGCGTCTTCGTACAGTTCTTCAAATTTCTCGTGTAACTCAAAAAAGCTTGGCCCTTTAACATTCCAGTGATAACTGCGCATTTTCTGGAAGTGAACGTGATAATTAGCCAGAAGATCGTTTAGTAATTCGATTACTCCACCAATTTTTGACGCGTCATATGTTATTGCCATAAGTTTACTGGGTCATTAAAAAAAGAGATAAACTCAGAGTCCTACCTCTTCGCCACCATTTTACTACTTTATCAAGCGTCCGTCACCAGCAAGTTCTCAGGTAGTACTACTACTGCACTTGTTTAATTCGTTAGCAATGTACGAGCACGTCCCTTATACAGGAAATGGTGTTGAACGTGACTTATCATGCTACAATAAACCATGGCTCATCAAACAGTTCTTATCACAGGCGCATCCAGCGGAATCGGACTGGAACTCGCGAAAGTTTTTGCACGCGAGAAGTATACCCTCGTTCTGGTAGCGAGAAATCAGGATAGACTCCAGGAGATTGCAGATGAACTTACCAGAAATTACTCAGCAGACGTTCGTGTAATCACCGCTGACCTCGCGAAACCAGAAGCTCCGGAAGAAATTTTCACAACATTGCTGAAAAAAGACATACGCATTGATATTCTCGTCAATAATGCAGGATTTACTAATTATGGCTCCTTTCCAACCTTGGACACTACTTAGGAAATAAACCTTGTAAGGGTAAACATTGAAGCCGTATTGCACTTAACCAGATTAGCACTCCCCGATATGCTAGAACGAAAATCAGGTAAAATCCTCAACGTGGCCTCAACCGCGTCATTCCTTCCCGGCCCTCTCATGGCGAATTACTACGCGAGTAAAGCCTACGTACGCTCACTCTCTGAAGCAATGCACCATGAACTTAAAAGACTGGGAATAACGGTTTCCTGCCTCTGTCCGGGACCAACTGCCACAAATTTCGGAAAAATGGAGGAAGCGCAGAGCTCCCTTCTGTTCCGCATGAGCACCATGAACGCATCAAAAGTTGCTGAAGTGGGTTTTCGCGGTCTTATGAACGGAAAAAGAGTTATTCTGCCTGGACTCTCCAACAAGTGTATCCCGCTGTACACCAGACTCATTCCGAATAGTGTTCTGGTACGGATTGTTGCCTGGCTGCAGGCAAAAAAATCTTGAAGTAGTGCAGGTAAGCTCCATGGAAGATCACACAGTCAACAAACTCAATGCAATTAACCTCCTATTTTATCGGGAAATTGCGCCCTACTTTGACTCCTCGCGTTCTTACCCCTGGAATGGGTGGGAACAACTATTTACTACACTCAGCACTGTTCAACCAGAGTTGCTTTACAGTAAGGAGACGACGATCCCCATCCAATCTTTGCGCGTGCTCGATGTCGGATGCGGGAACGGGAGATTTGTAGAATTCCTGGAAAAGAAACAGGTACAATTTACATATCTTGGTACTGATTCAGATACATACCTCCTGGATAAAGCCCGTGAACGTTACAATTCACAACAGGTACAATTCATACAAAACGATATCATTCGAGACTTAAGCAAGGGAACCGGTAAATTACATGGCAAAGACTTGAAGAAGCGACAAGCGCCAGGGCAGTTTAACCTCATCGTCGCTTTTGGCGTTCTCCATCACATACCTTCATACAAACTAAGGCTGAAGTTTCTCAAACAATTAGCAGGAAACCTTGCCTCGAACGGATTTCTTATAGTGAGTATATGGAAGTTTATGGAATTGGAGAGTTATAAGAAAAAAGCTATCCCCTGGATCAAAACTGATATTAAGCCTGAAGCACTAGAACCTCACGATTATCTTCTTCCCTGGCAACGAGGCAGGGAAGCCATTCGATATTGCCACTACGTTGACAGTGAGGAGCAGACAAAGCTCATCACAGAATCAAAACTTAAACTTGTCGCTTCATTCAGAGCAGACGGGAGGCAGGACAGAATGAATGAATATCTCATGCTACAATACATAGATGGATAAATACGCGTTCGCGCCCGAACAGTATGAAAAGGAGTTGAAGGGTATATTTCAGGAACTGGCGGCAGTTGAGGAGATAACAGAACTGTACTTTCATCAGATTCTCAAACGCTTCCCGAAAGACAAAAAATACCTCTTTTCCCGCGATCAGCTGGTAAGAGGATATCGTTATCTGGTAGCACAAGGCTTTTTCGAACCGGCACAGCGGATAGAAAAAAGTATACGTATGAAACCAGTCCGGACGCTTTCCGGAGTCGCTACAGTGACGGTACTCACCCGACCGTTTCCCTGCCCTGGGCAGTGCATTTTCTGCCCGAATGATTTCCGCATGCCGAAAAGCTATCTTTCGGATGAGCCTGGAGCCCAACGGGCGGAAAAAAACTCTTTTGACCCGTACTTTCAAACGTATAATCGCCTCCTCGCTCTGGATAATACCGGGCACTCGATAGAAAAAATAGAACTTATCGTGCTTGGAGGTACATGGTCATTTTACCCGGATGAGTACCAGATATGGTTTATAAAACGATGTTTTGATGCCTTAAATGACTACGGGGTAGAGGATAACAGGGCAAACGTTGTGACTGCTAACAACTTTGCAGAATCAGATCACAATCACACTTCGAAAGATCAACTTGCACCGTATAAAAAAACCTACAATGCTGTTATTACAGAAATGCTCTCTACAGGAGGAAGGTCTCTCGTCAGCGAATATGAACAGGCTACCTGGAACGAGCTCGAGTCGGCTCACTCTCGAAATGAACATGCTACGTGCAGAAACGTCGGTCTGGTAATAGAAACACGTCCGGATTACATTACAAAACAGGAACTGATAAAAATTCGTCGTCTTGGCGCGACAAAAATCCAGATTGGTATTCAAAGTCTTAATGACAACGTGTTATCCATGAATAAACGAGGACATGATGCACAGGCTACAAAGGAAGCTATCAAACTCATTCGCCTTGCCGGCTTCAAAATACATGGTCACTGGATGCCAAACCTCTACGGTTCAAATGTCCAAAAAGATATCGAGGACTACCAACGTTTATGGGAAAAAGACATGAGTCCTGATGAATTAAAAGTTTACCCTACATCAATTATATCGAACACTGAATTATACAACGTATACCAACAAGGAAAGTACAAACCATACACCCATGATGAACTTCTTGAAGTACTGGTTGCAACACTACCTCTAACTCCAAGGTACTGTCGATTGACGAGAATTGTCAGGGACATACCCTCCCCGGACATTGTAGCTGGTAACAAGCTTACCAACTTCAGACAAATTGCAGAACAGGCAATTATGCAACAAGGAAGAAAACTCCAGGATATCAGAGCACGGGAAATTAAATCACAGGAAGTAACATTCGACGAACTTAAGCTGGAAGTGCTTAATTACCCCACCTGTGTAGGTGAAGAATTTTTTCTCTCTTATACAACCAAAGATACCGACCAGATCGCGGGGTTTTTACGGCTCTGCATACCTGAACGTTCTCTATCAGGATCTCATTTTATTTCCGAACTCAGTAACACCGCCATAATCCGGGAGATACATATCTACGGCCAGGTTCTTGGTATTGGCAAAAAAGCAAAGGGCGAGTCCCAACATCTCGGACTTGGCACAAAACTCATCGAACAAGCGAAAGCACGTGCACGAAAGAAAGGCTTCAAAGAACTCGCCGTCATCTCAGCAATTGGCACTCGTGAATATTACCTGAAAAAAGGCTTTATTCAGGGGAATTTATATATGAGAATGAAGATCACTGAGTAGTATTCACCTACTGGTATAATACTCCATGAAAGTACTCACATTTGCATTAATCCCGGTACTGCTTGCGCTTTTCGGGTATGTTACCAACCTTATCCGGCACTACCGAACAACTCAGGAATACTGGAAGCAGGCAGAGCGTGCCACACTTCTTAAAAAACCTCACCCTGACACACGTAAAGGTATTGTGTTTGGTACTTCATTTTGTCCTGAGATGTACTATGACAAAAGTAAACCGGATACACACCCTATGGATTCGCTACGATATGCTGTTGAACATCTTGGTAGTAAAGAAATTCGACTGGGAATACGGTGGGACGCGCTGGAAGATGAACGTGGAAATCTGTCATTAAGCAGGTATAAGCACTTCATTGACTACCTTTGCAGTCAAAACGCTTCATTGTGC